>NZ_JBHFQG010000060.1:0-11459 GCF_041949975.1 Alteribacillus sp. JSM 102045
CAGTGGGGCCGGCGCGTACGACCAGTCATGTAGAAAATACTCCTGAAGAAAGAGCTTCACTTGGTATTCCGGAAAGTTTAGTCCGCTATTCTGTGGGAATAGAAGATACACAAGATTTAATTAAAGATCTTGAACAAGCAATGGCAAAAATTCCAACAACTATGTAAATGAAAGGCATCGATCGCATCTGTTTTTGCTTTCCTTAAACTCGCCTTTTTTGCTTCATAGGAAAGAACAGGATTGACTAAATAGTAAACAATTTGATGGTCCTGTAAGAACTGTAAAACAGGTTCATGATAATGTCCTCAAAAACGACTACCGGAGGTAGACCTGCAGCTTCTTCTACCTCTTGATAAAACCGATAAAAGTCATGCAATCCCAATACGTTATGATCAAAAACAAAACTTTTCTTGTAAGGCTTTTTCTTCTGTAAAAAGGCTTGTACTTGGCTTTTTCCTTGTGCGACATCCAGGCCAATGACTGGATCCATTTGTTATCACGTCCCCTTCATTTAATTAGCCGGTAGCCCCTATTCCTATCTTGTAGTTTCATAGCTTCGCTTGTTATGCGGGATCTGCGTCCCAACCAGCCTCAAACATGTTTCTACAAGGAGGGGGTGGACAGTATTACGGACGGGATCAATGTCCCACGGGCGCAAACGTCCTACCCCGGCTACCTACAGAATAAAACCTATAAAAAATAGGTCAACCAGAAAATATAAATTAACTGGCTGACCTTATAATACGAACGGGTGCATTTCTGGAGCAAGAAATGCGCTCTTCTTAATGAATTGGGCCATATTCTGGAGTAACTTATTGTTCAAAAGGAAGAAATTTGAAACAATTGTTTTTAAGTATAAGGGGCTGGGTTATTTAGGATGATTGATAAAGGAATACGATGGGAGGAAATTTAGTGTTTTAACTATTTTTTGGGTTTTTGGCTATAATCATTACCATTATTTCTATAGAGCTGAAGGAAAATAAACGAACAAAACGAAAAAAGAATTGAGTTATTAAAAAAACAAATAAAAGAGAAGCAATGTATTGGCTGACGCGGACCGGCGCGTCGTCTGCCCGCATTTACTACGAAAGACACGGCGGTGTCAACTCGCTCGACCCCGATCTTCGGGTCGATGTCCCATCAGCAATCACTATGTATCCCCGCGACATCGAGAAGTGTCCGCGCACCTGGGCACAGGAGCGGTACCGACAGATCGTCCGGTGGAGGTCGCCTGAAACCGGGGGACATTTCCCGTCGCTGGAGGTTCCAGATGATTATTTCGTCAAGGATCTACAAGAAGGCCTCGCGGCAGTACTGGCCGCTAGCGGTAGTTGGTCATGACGTTGTCGACGCTGGCGTGAAGGTGTGAGACCGGGGGCTGATCGCCGCAGGCGGTGTGAGGCCGATGTTGGTTGTAGTGGTGAACCGAGACCCGGGCGGTTTCTCGGCGTCCGTTCTCGCTGGTGTCTCTCTGGGGTACAGTTTTATAAGACGTTCGAGATTCGTCCTCCCAGAACCATGCGCACGGAAAGCGGGTCATTAAAGTGACAGAGTCAGATGAAAATTGGTTTAAAGATTTATTAATTGGTTCATTTTTACTTGTGTTTATTTTTCTGTGCATTTATTTAATACAGATGTAATCAATATAGCCTTGCTACTGCCGGATAAGACGTGCCATCTTATCCGGCAGTAGCATATATGTATTTAAATGCTTTTGAAACTTCTGTGTTGGAGAGGTTCACATAGTATTCCAATATCGTTATTTCTTTTTTAATTGTTCTGCAACAGGGAGGGCCCATTGGGGAAGAGGAGATACTTCAAAGTTAATGACACTATCATTTATTTCCATAATAATTTTACCGTCGTCTTCACTGTTATCAATCAAAACAAGGTTGTCAATCATTGAAGCATATTCGTACAGATTTCTAAAAGATGTGGTATTTCTCCTCATGATATCTTCAGTTGGAATATCATGGCCACCATTTTTAACTCTCATTGCGACCCTCTCAATATTTTGGTTTACATAACGAAGAGCAACATAAAACATGGTTACCTCGTAACCCATCTCTTTTGCATGCTGCATCTGCCTTATGGCATTTTTCCCCGCAAGTGTGGTTTCAATGGAAAAGTCTTTTCCCTCTTCCATGTACTTTTTAACTGATTGAATAACTTCCTTGCCAGCAGAGACGCGCTTAGTTTCTGGATTTTTTGAGTCAATTCTTCGCGCAATGGAGTCTGGATCAATATTTATATCCACGCCCATTTTATCTATGATTAAATTGCGGAAAGTACTTTTTCCACTCCCATTATTCCCAGCAAATACAAAGAATATTGGTTGGTGTGTATGCATTAGGATTCACCTTTATTAAAGGGAACTATATTTCCGTTTGGATATTCTTTTACGAGTTTCCCGTTTTTTTCATACACAATATACGTATTATTAACCTTCGCATCAATTCGTGCTCGCTCACCTGTCATCTTTGCCCATTTTCCAACCCAAGCATATTTTCTTCTCGGATCGCTGTTTTGATTTTTTAACATATGGAGTACCCACCCTTAACCAGTCTATTATATTCATTAGTGCGAGCATACTGGCAGTTTTAAATATACGATTATTTAATCTATATTGTACTTAAAAACTTCTAAAAAACCAATGGTCTTTAAATTTTGTAAATTCCGAAGAATACCTCTTGCATTAAATGACGATAAAAATATGTATATGGGTCATCCAATACTATTGGTATGAAACGAACTTTGGATGTTATGCCATTTCCTATCTCCTCCTCCCTTCCTGTTCCACTGTACAAAAGTACATTGAATCACTTTCAGTTATATTAGTGGGCGTTTTTTTTCAGCAACAAAAAGTCTCCCGAAAGAGAGAAGAGAGGGCTTAAAACAAAAAAATGACCGTTTATTATTTTTTATATACCAAATAACGTATATCATAGTTGAAACTTCAATAAGAAAAAAACGAATGATATAAAGAAATTCAAGTGTAATGTAAAGAGTTCATCTTTGGAACTGTCACTATGAAGATTTGTGACGGTCTTTTTTTTAAAAGTTCATATACATAAAGTATCCAGTGAATCAGTTTTTAGGAGGATTATTTATGTCTGTACAAACATCCAAGCAATCTGCCCAAACAAGAGGACTTGGTAATAAAAGAGTTGCACGAATCCCCGTTTCAATACCGTTTATACGATTTTTAAAACAGCAGAGTATATCACTTATTATTTCTTTATCATTTCTAATGCTTTTTATAGTCATTATTCCTCTTTATTATTTAGAGCCAGAAATAAATAGTTTCATAGAAGCATTCTGGAGCGGCCTGCTTTCTTTACTTTTCTTTGGCAGATCTAATTTTGAGCCGTCAACGATGGCGGGAAACATTATTTTAGTACTTCTTAGTATAATGGGAGTAGTGCTTTACGGATTGGTGATCAGCACCATTTTTGATGTTATTTTTCAATCAAAATATACGCAGGCGTTATTACAAAGATGGAAAAAACATTCTAAAAAGTAAAGTAGACTCATAGGATACGGTAAAACGGATAAAGGCAGGTATCAGCATGAAAGAGTTTACTCAGCGAAAGTTTTACCATCCTTATGTTAGTCCGTTTGATCCTTGTCCGCCCATCAGGGTAAAGTCTTATGACACTCCTCCTCAGCTTTATCTAGGCTTTCAGCCTCCCGGTCTTCCGCAGTATAAGCCCCAGCAGGCGTTATTTTGCGGAACACTTTGGCCTGTTTTATTTTCTCCGTACGAAAAATCCTATACCCGGGGGGATGAAACATGAGCCAAAAGCAGCTTCCAAAGGAATTTTATCCATTGATGGAGGAATTACAGGCCGTTGATTTTGTATTAGTGGAGCTAACTTTATATTTGGATACACATCCAAATGATACAGCTGCTATTCAGCAATTTAACGAGACGGCGTATTACCGTCATCAACTGGTACCGCAAATCGAACAATATTACGGACCACTTCAGCAATTCGGAAACAGTTACAGTGGTTTTCCTTGGAACTGGAACCAATCACCATGGCCGTGGCAGCTATAGAAGAGGAGGCTGTTTATGTGGATTTATGAAAAAAAACTGCAGTATCCAGTTCGGGTGAGTACTTGTAATCCGATGCTGGCCAGATTTTTAATTGAGCAGTATGGCGGAGCGGATGGAGAACTTTCTGCTGCTCTTCGTTATTTAAATCAGCGTTATTCTATACCAGATGAAGTGATTGGTTTACTTACTGATATTGGAACAGAAGAATTGGCTCATTTAGAAATGATTGCAACAATGGTATATAAACTGACAAAAGATGCTACCCCGGATCAAATGAAAGCAGCGGGACTCGGTGATCACTATGCAAACCATGATAATGCTCTTTACTATCAAAATGCATCGGGAGTGCCGTGGACGGCTTCTTATGTCCAGGCGAAAGGGGACCCGATTGCTGATTTATATGAGGATATAGCGGCAGAGGAAAAAGCACGTGCAACATATCAATGGATTATTGATATGTCAGATGATCCGGATTTAAATGACGGTTTGAAATTCTTAAGAGAACGTGAGGTTGTTCATTCACAGCGCTTTAGGGAAGCAGTGGAAATATTAAAAGAAGAAAGAGATAAAAAGAAATTTTTCTAATAAAAAAAGCAGACAAATCAACGGTTGTCTGCTTTTTTATATTTTAGGGGAGTTTAATTTTTGTAAAGGGTTAAAGTATAGAAAATAAGGCTTCCGCAATAAGAACTCTGTGGCAAGCCGAGTTTTTCTAATTGGTTTTATTAGGAATGACTTTAAAAATTTGTTAATTGCAGAATACGGTCATCCTTATTATCTGGGTTCCCGCGGCTGTCTCTAAAAATATCTCTGATAAGAGTTGTCAGTTCTTCATCCTGGTCATCACGGAGTTTCGCTTCATAATAATACGTACTTCTTGGAATTTGCAGGACGTCGCACATTGCTGATACCGAATATTTGTGACGGTTATTCCGGATCACATCTACTTTCGTCCCATGATCAGCGCGGCCTGCTTTAAAATATCATTCTCCATGGCAAGTTTTTGGTTCTCTTTCCGTAGTCGAATCAGTTCTTCTTGTTCAGGAGTGCGGTTGTCTTTCTCTTCAAAGGACCCACTCGTCTGGGATTGACGAACCCACTTATCAAAGGCAGAAGGCGTCAGCTCGTATTCTTTGATAATTTCGGCTCTTGGCTTCCCGGAAGCATGCAGCTGGACAATTTGTTCTTTGAATTCTTTCGTAAAGCTTCTTCTTGCTCGTCTGGTCATATTTATTCTCCTCAGCGTTTATTCGATCTAAGTCTATATGACCTTAACGAATTTGTCCAACTAAGTGTAGCCTATCCAATCAGAAGTTATCTCTTAAAAGGTAAAATGCATCTTCTTAAAGTCAAAAACACAAGGAAAACTTATAGTAAGGCTGTAAAATACAGTTCATTATAAAAAAAGCATTTTTTAAATTTTTTTATCACATTGCATCGAAAATTTTCAGTGGTAAAGTAATTGAGATAATCCTTTTCACTTCGAATGTAATCACCTTTATCATTATACTTCATGAACCAATTGCTAATCGGGGATTTTTCAAAAAAGCAAGGCTCTATCACGACAATCTTGCCTTGCGGTTTTAAAATTCTTTTGAACTCCTTGATATAAAAAAGGATCGTTTCTGAAGGAATATGGTGCAATACAGCGACGATTAAAATAAAATCAAAGCTATTGTTCTCCGCCGGAAGTTCATTCCCCTTAAAGGCCTTAAAACGATATTGGTTATACTTGCGTTTGGCAAAGTCGATTCTGCGCGAATCCGGGTCAATCCCAAGGTAATGAACAGGTGAACATAAGGTACAGTTAGCCCCGGTACCAGCTCCAAAATCCAGTACTTTTTTATCTGTAAAATTAAAGTGTTGTTGAATATTATTTTGAATATATACTTTTGTTATCCATTTTGGCCGAATAAACGAGTGGTAAATTGTAGGTGATAATTGCAATTAGAAGCACCTGCACTTTTTAGGAATTGTTCTCCATATCCTTAGAGAATTGTAACTAATGTGGCTTATCATCAATTTCGGTTTTATTATGTTCTAATAAACGAGGTGATACACTGGAAGTGTGAGGAAAGGATTGAAAAAAAACAGAGAGGAGATATGGGTATGAAAAAGCTATCTTTTTATAGGAAGTAAGCATTCGATACCTTGTTTGCTGTATCATGTTTAAGAAATGCATTTTATGGCAGTATATTTTTTGAATATCACTACGCTTTACATGGAGTGGCGGACGAGTTATGCTTGCTGCTGCTTTTGCCATTTTAATTTATCCGCAGTGGATCTATGTTAAGCGACAAACTGTTTATGAATAATCCCTGTATAGAACTAATAAATATACTGACCGATTGGTACATTAGTTAAATGCCAAAAAAATGTATCAATTGTTTCGGCTTGAACACCTATCCCCCTCGATCTGAAGTCTTTTCTTTTTTCAATAAATACCCGTAAAAAAGCGTACTAGGTCAGGAATAATAATAGCTAAGGTTCTTTTCCTTGTTTTTGGATAATCTATCAAAAAGATCCATTTTATGAAAATGTGTTTTTTAAATTTTCAGGACAGCATCCGTTTACTTTTATAAGAGAGGAGATAATAACCTGGATATTGATTCTTTAAAGCGTACCCATAGTGGGAATTGTTGATACTGGTCAAGAGTGAGTTCCCTAGATATTTTTACATCCTCTTCAAATGTTTTTGTCAGTCTTTGAGCAAATTTTTCATTATAAAGAAAGGCATTAACCTCAAAATCTAATTTGAAGCTTCTTATATCAATATTTGCTGTTCCAACAGATGATATTTTTCCATCAACAATAATGATTTTAGCATGAATAAAACCATTGTCGTATATATAGACTGTTGCCCCAGCCTTAAGTAATTCACCAATATAGGATAGAGTTGCCCAATATACAAATATGTGATCCGGTTTATTAGGAATCATAATTTTAACCTCAACGCCAGAAAAACATGCAATTCGAAGGATTTCCAATAAAATTGTATCTGGAACAAAATAAGGCGTTTGGATGAGAACAGACTTTTTTGCTAATGAGATCATTTTAATATATCCATTTTTAATATATTCCCATTCAGAATCAGGACCACTTGTAACAATTTGAATGCCAACATCTCCTTGAGAAATAGCTTCTGGAAAATGATTTGAGATATAGATATTTTTGTGATAATAGGACGCCTGATTCCAATCAAGAATAAAACGAGTCTGAAGCGAATGAACAGCTGTGCCCTGTATCCTTAAATGTGTATCTCGCCAATATCCAAGTTTGGGATCTTGCCCAAGGTATTCATTGCCGATGTTAAATCCGCCTACATAACCGACTTTTCCATCAATAATAACTAACTTACGATGATTTCGGTAATTTAACCGTAGATTGATGAGACGGAATTTGGAAGGAAAAAAAGCTTCCACTTCACCACCAGATTCACGAAGTTTTTGAAAAAAATGTTTGGTTAATCTCCACGAACCCAAATCATCATATAAAACCCGTACTCTAACCCCTTCTTTTGCTTTCTTTGTTAAAACTTCTATAAGTTTTTTACCAAGTTGATCTTTTTTGATGATAAAATATTGTAAATGAATATGGACCTTTGCCCCTTCGATATCTTTAAATAACCTGTCAAACTTTTCTTGACCATCAATAAATAATTCAACCGAATTATCTTCAGTTAAGACAGCACTACTGTTCATTAAATGCATGTATATTAAATCTCTACTTTCTCTTACAGCTTGATTATGAAATTGTAAATGAGGGGACCTAAGTTGTGACAATTGAGTTCCTAACGTTTTTTCGGTTCCAATCTTTTTACGGTCCTCCCATTGAAAGAGGTAATAACGTCTAAGATTTTGTCCGCAAAGAAGATACAAGATAAATCCAAGCAAAGGAATAAAAAATAAAACCAATAACCAAGCCCATGAGGAACCAATATCTCGTCTTTCCCGAAAAATAACAATAATTGCAAAAAAAATATTTAATACAATAGTTAGCCAGGGCAATAAGGAAGTAATATCCATCATGAAATCCTCACTAAAAACGTTTCACTTTCGTTACGTTTATTTTTTATAAGACCTTTAATATTGGCTGAATTCTTTTAGTTATTTTATTTCTAGTCTTTTTCCTTTGTAGTTTTTCTTCTGACTTGTTCAAGTTCCAAATAATTGAACGATTGAAATTATAATTCGGCTCCATGTTTTCTATATCAATTTCACTTCCTTTTATTTTTTCATCGTAAATGATGGCGGTAAGGAACGCACCGCTAAAAACGATAAAAGACTGTTTATCACACATTATTAAAAACAAATTTTAATTAGTTAGTCATTCATTGAATGCTTTTTTTCTAACTCTTTAATCCTGTTCATAACATATCGTGAAAGAGATGAGTAATCTGTTATGTCTAAATGACCAACATTAATTTGTGGTCCAATCACAACCTTTATAGGTGTTCGAATCCCTTTTTTCACTCCAATAATGGCAATTGGAAGAATAGGGGGTATTCGTTTTACATGCGATAAAAGCTACTCCTTTTTTAGGCTGAACCAATTCTCCATTTTTACACCTTTTTCCCTCTGGAAAAATACCAGAAACTTCCCCACTGTTAATAATTCTTAAAGCTTGGCGTACAGGACGAATAACAATTTTACTTTGACGATCAACTGAAATCACATAAACAGCGGTAAAAAACCATTTTAAAAAACGATTACGAAATAATTCGGCTTTTGCCATAAAGTGAATGTTTCGTTTCATCACACAAGATAGAAGTAGGGGGTCGTAATTACTGATATGGTTCGCAGCTACAATCAGTGCGTTTTGAGTAGGGACGTGTTCCAAGCCGACGATTTCAATTCGAAATTTTAACTGGATGAATAGTTTTAGGACTGGTTTTAATAACGACTAAAGCATTTTTGTGTTGCACATCCCAATATTTATCTTTTGTAAATCACTATATAACCTTGCTAAGATTTGTGAAAATTTTTATGTTTTAAATGATCACTTGGAGACATTACCATTTGATTATCCGTTATCTCGCTATAAACTTACAACCTAAGGTTACCCTTTTCCCTCATCCACTATTAAAGAATGATTGGTATCTCTTACCGAAGCGTAAAAAATGTTGTTCCATGTTGTAAAACCTGCTGCTTTGATTTCATTTATTAACCATTGTTGGTCTTTATGAATTAATTTTAAATTTTCATGTTGAATGTTCCCTTCAACGATGACAGGAATAGGAAATCCCCGATACTCCATTTCATGACCTAACATTTTAGGCGTTGCTGGCAATTCCTCCTCTTTTGGCATTACACTAATATCCCCATTGGGTTCAAGAATCGCATATTGAATGTTTTGTATATCTGGATAGCCTTTGCTTCTAATGCTTGACAATAATTCAGACAAAGAAAAATGATTTTTTTTAGATTTGATTTGATCAGTTTCCCATGTTTAATTAAGATAGTAGGTTCTCCGATTATAAATCGATTCAGTTGATTGTAAAGGCTTAACTTCGAAAGGGAAACATGCACGAAAACCACGATTGCGATCCCTATTAATGCTTGGGTGATCCCTTCCACTTTAACCGGGGCCATAGCGATAGCAACAATAAAAAATATAGCTGTTAAGTCATGGGGTGTAAATTGAGCTAATGCTGACTTTCCCATAAATCGAACAACAGTAATGGATACGACAAATAATAAAAGTAACATACCCATAAATGAAAGCATACTACCACCTCTGTTTCATAATGGGAGAAGTAGTGTCCCATTCTCGATGATCGGCATTCCAAATTTTATTTTACAAACACTTTCTCTGATCATTATTAAGACGTAAAAAATGTAAAAAAGTATACAAACTAATCTTGATTTTCCCCAGACACTGACTCCCTAAGAGTTACCTTTTTATTCTCTTAACAGAGGACTTACTTTGTCGATGGCTTTTTGGAGTTTTTCACTATTTTTGCTATACATCTGTTTTGCTTCTTTTTCTTTTGTTGCAAGAGCAAACAGTTCTAAATCCGCCTGGCATTTTTTCATAGTTGCGAGTATTAACGGCTTCTCTACGGGTTCAGCCACTTTAAGTTTATCATCGAAAAGATCTACAGATAACTGTCCAAAGGAATCTACCTGTCCGAGAAAAACGTTTTCGATTGTCACGCCCAACTTTTCTAATTCGGTTTTTAACCAATTTCGATTTTGACCAATAGTTGACAATGGTTCATCTAAAATTTCACCATCCATGATGACGGTCTGTGGTTCCTTAAAGGAAGGAACTTTTACTCCAAAATCTTCTGCTGTTAAAGGTTGTTTCTCTTTCTTTAATAACACATTTAATTCCCCATTTGCTTCTAACACAGCAAATTCTACATCGGAAATTTGAAAGACATTTTTTGTTCGTAGTAACTGCATCAGTTCATCAATGGTGTACTTCTCCTTTTTTAAATTTTCTTCCATTACTTTCCCATTTTTAATAAAAACGGTTCCTTTCCCTTCAATAACATCCCGGAATTTTTTGCTTTTCAATGAAATAAAACCTGCCACAAACGGGGATACACCAAAAATTATCATACCTATAATCCCATGCATAACCTTAAGATCAGGATTCATTATGACCTCTGACGCTATACTACCAATCGTAAAGCCACTAATATATTCAAAAAAGGAAAGTTGGGAAAGTTGCTTTTTTCCTACTATTTTAGTGAGTATAAAAAGGGTAACTAAAAAGATGAACGACCGGACAACAATATCGAACCATTCTGGCACTGCATACCCTCCTTTTTATGATAAAATGTTCAACTAGTCTAAAAACCTTTATATTGATCTTCTTCCAGCTCCAGTTGGCCAACTCTTTTTTTCAAGTCTTTTATGATTTCCTCCATGGTTGTCACCGTTTCTTGGAAGATTTGTTTTGCTTCCTCATCCTCTGTCCGTAACTCTAAACTAGATAAACTACCTTTCACGTTCTTAATACTGGAAAGGCATTGTTTTACATCCGAACCTACCGTCATGAAGTCTTCCTCCTTATCCTTTTGGTTTAAAAAGTAATGCTCCGATCATTCCAAAGATAATAGCAGCCGAAATCCCCGAACTTGTTACTTCGAACATCCCGGTAACAACACCGACCAATCCATGCTGTTCGGCTTCCGCCATTGCACCGTGTACAAGAGAATTTCCGAAGCTTGAGATCGGCACCGAAGCTCCCGCTCCCGCAAACGCGATAAGAGGTTCGTATAGACCAAGCCCATCGAGAATGGCACCGGCAACCACAAAGGTGACTAATGTATGGGCCGGTGTTAATTTAAAAACATCGAACATAATTTGGCCTATCACACAAATTAATCCGCCCACCACAAAAGCCCAAAAAAATATCATGTCTCTAAATCACCTCCATATTCAATTGA
>NZ_JBHFQG010000061.1:0-11143 GCF_041949975.1 Alteribacillus sp. JSM 102045
ATGCATCTACACGCAACTCCAATCTTTTTCTTGTTTCTTGGACAATTCAAGTGTAAAGGATTTTGGAGCTTGCGTGTTTTTTTATGTCTAAATTTTTTCATACCCCAACAATTATAATAGAGCCAAAAAAAGAATTCCTTCTTATGAATTATTTATTAGATGAAAGAACGAAAAAGAACCCGCCATTAGGCGGGTTCTATGTAAGTAAAATTAATCTTCGCTAACCATTTCTTCATATTCTTCAGCGGACATCAATTCATCTAACTCTTCTTGATCAGATGGTTCGACAACGATCATCCATGCTTTTTCATATGGAGATTCATTAACAAACTCTGGTGAATCATCCAATTCCTCATTTACTTCTACTACTTTTCCGCTAACAGGAGCATAAAGCTCAGAAACGGTTTTAACGGATTCTACACTGCCAAAAGGTTCATCCGCCTGTATTTCATCACCTTCTTCAGGCAATTCCACAAATACAATGTCCCCCAGCTCAGATTGGGCAAAGTCAGTAATCCCAATG
This sequence comes from Alteribacillus sp. JSM 102045, assembly GCF_041949975.1. Classification (NCBI taxonomy): domain Bacteria; kingdom Bacillati; phylum Bacillota; class Bacilli; order Caryophanales; family Bacillaceae; genus Alteribacillus; species Alteribacillus sp. JSM 102045. The sequence continues at coordinate 524 of NZ_JBHFQG010000061.1, forward strand.
CGCACTTTTTCTCCTTCATGCTTGACCCATTCATGTTCTTCCGAGTACTTAAAGTCCTTTGGTAAATTCATCATTATCAACCTCCATTTTCAAAATTCAAGTTGCGTGAGGAAAGACAAAACTATTACTTATTCCATACTTCCTCAAATTGTTCTTCCTTAAACCCAACTGTGACATTTTCTCCATCTGTAACGATCGGCCTTTTTAACAGCATGCCATCTGAAGCAAGGATATCAAGCAGTTCCTTTTCGTCTGCTGATTTTATTTTGTCTTTCAAACCCAGCTCCCGGTACTTCTTCCCGCTTGTGTTAAAAAATTTTTTCAATTCCAGGCCGCTTTTTTTATACAGATTTTCCAATTCCTCTCGGTTTGGAGGGTTTTGTACAATGTCATGTTCATTATAAGCGATATCCTTCTCATCAAGCCAATTTTTTGCTTTTCGACATGTTTCGCAGCGAGAATATCCATAATATGTCAGTTCCATCCATTCCTTTCTCCTTTCCTGCTCTAAATTCCTTCTATATTATATCCAAATTTTCAATAATTCTCGAGCACTATGACAGCCTTATCTAAATACGCGAAAAAGCCCCGGGTTCTACGGAGCTTTTTCAGATCACTTAGCAGAGAGGAGAATGCCTTTCCGAAGAAAGGGAATATATATTTTTGGAGCTTAATATGCTCCAAATTGGATAACAAATTTAAACGACATAACGTTCTACATCTAATACTTCGCCAGCAATTTGACGCTTTAATGCTACAACATTAGTCGGAGTGTGACGGGTAAGCTTTCTAAGCATAGAGAGCATGGTGCGCAGAGTATCTCCTTCGTCCATATGCACCAGCGACTCCTTCGCATTAGCTTCCAGACGGTTAATCGCTTCTTGACAGAACACACGTGTGAGAAGAATCTTCATTTCTTCTTTGTCTGCACCGTTTTTATTGATAGCTTTTTCTGTTCGAAGAATAGCAGACTCCATGGAATAAATATCACTTACAATGTCTGCTACGTTCATTAAAAGCTCCTGTTCTTGTTCCAGAGATTTACCATATTTTTGAGCACCGTTTCCGGCTACCATTAAAAATACTTTTTTTGCATTTTTTAATAAATATTTTTCTTTTTCAAGCGGAGCGTCTCCAGGCTCTTCCGGCATCATTATCATTAACTCTTCTTGAAGTTTTTCTGCTCTTTGAAGAAGCGGGAGCTCGCCTTTCATGGCTTTTCGCATGATGGTACCTGGTACAAGCAAACGATTGATTTCGTTTGTTCCCTCAAAGATGCGGTTAATCCGTGAATCTCTATAAATGGTTTCTACTTCATATTCCGACATGAACCCGTATCCGCCATGGATTTGTACGGCTTCATCTGCTGTGAAATCTAACGTTTCTGATCCAGAAAATTTATTTAAAGAGCACTCAATCGCGTATTCTGCAATAGAAGTTGCTACTTTACCGCCGTCTTCCTGTTCTTCTTCAGTCAATTTTCCAAGCTGCTCTTCAAAAAGTCCTCCTGTACGATAAATGGAGCTTTCTAAAGCGTAAGTTTCAGATGCCATTGTTCCCAGTTTCTCCTGGATAGCTCTAAATTGACCAATTGGTGTTTTAAACTGTTTTCTTTCGTTTGCATAAGAAGATGCTAACTCAATCGCTCGTTTTGATCCGCCAACACAGCCCACACCCAGCTTATAGCGCCCAACATTTAAAATATTAAAGGCTATCACATGGCCGCGTCCTGCTTCACCAAGAAGATTTTCTTTTGGCACTTTTACATCTTCTAGAAGTAATGTCCGGGTAGATGAGCCTTTAATCCCCATTTTCTTTTCTTCTGGTCCAGTGGACACTCCTTCAAATTCACGTTCAACGATAAAAGCTGTAAAATGATCTCCGTCAATTTTTGCGTATACAATGAAGACGTCTGCAAAAGCAGAGTTAGTAATCCATTGCTTTTCACCATTTAATATATAATGGGTGCCTTCTTCATTTAAAACAGCCGTAGTCTTTGCACCTAGGGCATCTGACCCGGAGCTTGGCTCGGTTAGTGCGTACGCTGCTATTTTCTCCCCTGTTGCTAGAGCCGGAAGGTATTTTTTCTTTTGCTCTTCGTTACCGAAAAAGACGATTGGTAAAGAGCCGATACCTACATGTGCTCCGTGGCTCAATGAAAATGCGCCGGCACGGGAAAACTTCTCTGTGATAAGAGAGGAGCTGATTTTATCAAGGCTAAGCCCTCTGTATTTTTCAGGAACATCTGCTCCAAGAAGCCCTAGTTCTCCTGCTTTTTCTAACAGACGCCGTGAAATATCAAATTGATGATTCTCAATTTTCTCAGCTTCTGGAACCACCTCGCCAATAACAAAATCTTCTGTCGTTTTAGCAATCATTTTGTGTTCTTCACTGAAATCTTCCGGAGTGAATACTTGTTCCGGTTTCACTTCCTCAACTAAAAATCCTCCGCCTTTTAGTCCAAGCTCAACAGTGCTGCTCATTTTTTTATACCTCCAATAATAATGTAATATTGGGAGGTTGGGAGGACACGAAGATCACCTTTCCTCCTGGATTCCCATTTGACCCGCTTGATCGGGCCGTTAATGTTACTTGTTCTTACAATAATTCAAACACCCCGGCGGCCCCCATTCCTCCGCCAATACACATCGTTACGACACCAAACTGTTCGTTTCTTCGTTTCATTTCGTTCATTAAGCTGAGTGTAAGCTTTGTTCCTGTACACCCTAGCGGGTGCCCCAGTGCAATCGCCCCTCCGTTAACATTTACTTTCTCATGATCGAGGTTTAACTCTCGAATAACTTGAAGAGATTGCGATGCAAATGCCTCGTTTAATTCAAAAAGGCCGATATCCTTCACTTCCAGGCCAGCTAACTTAACCGCTTTCGGAATAGCTTCAACTGGACCAATTCCCATTACCTCAGGTCGTACGCCAGCTACTGCAAAAGAATGAAACTTTAACATAGGTTTTAGCCCTTCGGCTTCAGCTCTGTCTTTTTCCATTAATAAAACAGAAGCAGCACCGTCACTCATTTGCGAAGCGTTACCGGCAGTTACTGAGCCTTTGGGATGAAAAGCGGGCTTTAATTGACTAAGTGTCTCCGTTGTCGTCCCCGGACGCACACCCTCATCACGGGAAAACGTCACCTGTTTTTCTTTTAATTTGTTGTCATCCCCTACAGTACGCAAGCTGACCTCTACGGGAACAATTTCTTCATCAAATTTTCCTTCTTCTATTGCTTTAGCAGCACGCCGGTGGCTCTCTGCTGCGAAAGCGTCCTGATCTTCTCTGGAAACACCGAACTCGTTAGCCACTTGTTCTGCAGTATATCCCATACCCATATAGTATTCTGGTGCTTCGTCTACTAATGATGGGTTTGGTGCAATGACATGACCGCCCATTGGAATGAGACTCATAGATTCTGCTCCTCCAGCGATAATTGCATTGGAATGTCCTAACATAATTCGTTCTGCACCATACGCAATACTTTGCAGCCCGGAAGAACAATATCTATTAATAGTAATTGAAGGTACAGTATGAGGCAGACCAGCAAGTGCAGAAATGTTTCTTGCCAGATTCATTCCTTGTTCTGCTTCCGGCATGGCGCATCCAATAATGACATCTTCGACAATCGACGGGTCTGCATCTCCTGCACGCTTTAAGGTTTCCTTTATTGTCAGCGCCCCGTAAACATCAGGTCTGGCGTTTGCGAGCGTTCCTTTTTTAGCTTTTCCTACCGGTGTTCTGGCACCGGATACGATAACCGCTTCCTTCACCAGCTTTCCCCTCCATTCATTCCTACTATTTGGATTAATTGCGTAACGGTTTGCCTTTTGTCAACATGTGCTGCATTCGCTGCTGGGATTTAGGTTCACAAACAAGGCTTAAGAAAGCTTCTCTTTCCAGATCAAGTAAATACTGCTCATCTACCATCGTTCCTTTTGGTACTCTGCCGCCTGCTAAAACAAATGCGAGTTTTTCAGCAATTTTCACATCATGCTCAGAAGCCATACCGCCAAACTGCAGTGTTTTTGCTCTAAGCTTCATTGCTGCATACCCTGTTTCACCTACTACTGGTATCTTTTGGCGCTGAGGCGGAACATATCCTTTTTCATATAAGTGAAAAGCCTGCTTTTTCGCGTGATAGATGGTGTGGTCCGCATTAAATATTACATCGTCTCTATCACTTAAAAATCCGTTTTCTCGTGCTTCATCTGCAGAAGCCGATACTTTAGCCATAGCAATTTTTTCGAAAACCTTATTTGCTACAGGTAACAGATCTATGCTTCCATCCTGTGGAAGGTCTTCGATGTGACGAAGATACAGCTCTTTATTTCCGCCGCCTCCTGGAATAAGGCCGACTCCTACTTCTACAAGCCCCATGTATGTTTCGGAAGCAGCCTGAATGCTTGCTGATGGAAGGCAAATTTCAGCTCCACCGCCTAGAGACATTCCGTGCGGGGCAGATACTACAGGACGTTTTGAGTATTTAATTTTTGACATGGCATTCTGGAACTGCCGGATAACTATATCAATTTCAAAGAAATTATCATCCTGTGCTTCCATTAGAATCATCATTAAATTGGCGCCAACACAAAAGTTTTTGCCATGATTTCCGATAACGAGCCCTTTAAAATTTTTCTCCACTTCGTCAATCGACTGGTTGATCATTTGTAAAACATCCAGTCCGATTGAGTTGTTAGGAGAATGAAATTCAAGGCAGGCTATATCATCTCCAATATCAATCAAACTTGCTCCTGCATTTTTTCTTATAACAGCATTATTACTTTTCATTTTTTGAAGGTTGATTTCTTTTTTATTTATGTCTTTCCTTTGGTATTCCCCGTTGTGATAATACTCTTCTTCGTTTTTATAAAACGTTGAAATACCATTTGAAAGCATATTCTTGACCCATGAAGGAACATTTTCTCCATCTTCTTCCATCCGGGCCACTGATTTTTCTACTCCGATAGCATCCCATGTTTCAAAGGGACCCATCTCCCAGCCAAATCCCCATTTGATGGCTTCATCAACAGCAGCAATGTTGTTTGCGATTTCACTGCTTTTCTCGGCAGAATACAGAAGCACTGGTTTCATAATATTCCAAACAAGTTTTCCTGCTTCGTCATCTGCATATACAAGCGCTTTCAATTTACTGCTTAAATGTTTTTCTTGTTTTGCCTGCTCTGTGGAGGCAGTTTTAATTCTTTTTCTTGTTTCATATTCAAATGTCTCAGGATTCAACTCCAGTATTTCTTTACCGTTTTCCCTTTTTACTTTCTTGTAAAATCCCTGACCTGCTTTACTCCCGATCCACCCTCTATCTGCCAATTGCTTCATAAAAGAAGGCGAATCAAATATTTCTTTTTCTTCTCCTTCCACCTGGTCATATACATTTTTAGCTACATGAAGGAAAGTATCGAGACCGACGACATCAAGCGTTCGAAAGGTCGCACTTTTAGGACGGCCGATTGAAGGCCCGGTAACAGAATCAATCTCTCCTACTGACCAGCCGCCTTTCAGCATTTCACGCACTGTCACTAACAATCCGTATGTGCCGATTCTGTTCCCAATGAAGTTTGGAGTATCTTTCGCCTCTACGACGCCTTTTCCAAGCGTATCTTCAGCAAATTGCTTCATGAATGCCAGGATTTCCGGGTTTGTTTTTTCATTTGGTATAATTTCAAGCAATTTCAAGTAACGTGGAGGATTAAAAAAGTGAGTCCCTAAAAAGTGAGAGCGGAATTCTTCAGAACGCCCTTCTGCCATAGCATTTATAGAAATTCCAGATGTATTTGAGCTAACTATAGCGCCTCGCTTGCGATATGCTTCCACTTTCTCAAATACCTGCTTTTTCACTTCCAGATTTTCAACGACTACTTCAATAATCCAATCGGCTTCATTTAAGCGTTTCATATCATCTTCAAAGTTGCCGGTTTCAATCAGAGAAAGGTTATTTTTCGTTGTTAATGGAGCGGGTTTCTGTTTTTGAAGCTGCTTTAAAGCACGATTGCTTAAGCGATTGCGCACCTCTTTATCATCAAGGGTAAGACCGTTTGCTTTTTCTTCCTCGGTCAGCTCTTTGGGCACAATATCCAATAAAAGAACCGGTATGCCAACGTTAGCTAGATGTGCTGCTATACCCGATCCCATCACGCCGGAACCTAGAACAACAGATTTTTTTACGCTGCCTTTCATCGTCTTCCTCCTTCTTCTTTTGAATGAATACTCATTCAACTTCTATCTATAAAAATAAAATGAATAGCTGTTCAGTTTCTAATAATACTATAAAATATTTCCTCTCTCTTGACAATAGAAAAGACAGAAAATTTCCAGAAAAACGCATGCTTTATTTCCAAATTTATTTTTTTATAAGTCTATTTTTCTTTGGGCTCAATAATAATATAACAGCCTTTAATCTATGCATATTGTTTATACCAATTTTACATACTAACTACCGTACATTATAAAGGAGGAATGAAAATATGGATCAGCAGCAGCAACAAAATCAAAATCAGCAGCAGGTCATGCCGCAGCCTCCCCAGAACGTTACGGTAAAAGACCACCTCTACATTTCTGATATGCTTTCCTGGAACTTAAATGCAGCGAAAAAAGCTTCTTTTTTTGCTAAACAGTGTACAGACATGGATATTAAGCAGGAATTGGAAAATACAGCGCAAATGCATGAACGCCATTATCAGCAGCTGTTAAATAATCTGCAATCCGGCAATCAGCCGATTCAGCCAAACACTAATTAAGAGGAGGTATAACTGCTATGTCTGGATCTAATAAAATAAGAAACCCTAAAACAGAAGTTCCCCAAACACCTGAAATGAATGACCGTGATTTCTTAAATGATATGTTAACAACAGAAAAATACATGACAGATGCTTATAGTACAGCTATGAACGAAGCTAGTCACGAAAACCTGTATAACGATATGTCATTAATTTTTAATGAAACACAGAATTGTCAGCGAAATTTGTTTAATTTAATGTTTAAAAAAGGCTGGTATAGTTTTGAAGCCGCTGAGCAGCAAACGCTCGATCAAAGCTACCAACGATTTACTGGTTATAACAGTCAGCTGCCTTCAGGCGGAATGATTCAATAAGAAAGATAGGGATGCAGTTTCGCCAAACGGAGTTGTCTTAACGGACAGCTCCGTTTTTAAATTAAAATGGGATTTTTATCTAAGTTAGGAAGTAGCAAACTTATTTTTTTCCTTATTTTTCATTAACTAAAACATTTTTTCAGAAATTTTTTTGAAGCGTGAACCGCCTGTCTTATCTTACGTTCAGAATTTACTGTATTTTAATAAGCAACTTTCTTTATAATATACAGGTTTATGTTAAAATGTTCTTGGGTATCAGTCTCAACGACTCGCCATTTTCATTGAAATCTAGTAAGTGAAAAGGAGTGATGGTGCAATGGCAGTCGATAAGTATCCTTCCAGAAAAGGGCAACAGGCTAAAATTATGGAAAGGAAAGACCCTGTGATTCACCAGAACCCTGATTTTGCAGATGGTCCTTTAACAGATAAGGATCTGAAGGGTTTTGAAGAAAATGGCTACTTACTGTTTGAGAAGTTGTTCAACGATGATGAAGTAGCTATTATGAAAAGTGAATTGAAGCGCACGATGGACCTCAACCAACAGCGAGATACCGATGATGTCATCAAAGAACCGGGAAGCAATGAGATTCGTTCGGTGTTTGAGATTCACAAAGACAGCGGTTTCTTTCAGGCGTTATCCAAAAACCATCGTATTGTGAAAGCAGCCCAGCAGCTGTTAGGCAGCCAAGTTTACATTACACAGTCCCGAATAAATTTCAAACCAGGGTTTAAAGGTAAGGAGTTCTACTGGCATTCGGACTTTGAAACTTGGCACGTAGAAGACGGCATGCCTAATATGCGTGCAGTCAGCTGCTCAATCATTTTAACCGACAACTATGAGTACAATGGTCCGCTGATGTTAATCCCCGGCTCTCACAAATGGTATGTATCCTGCCCTGGTGAAACGCCGGAAGACAACTACAAGTCTTCGCTGCAGAAACAAGAAACCGGAGTACCTGATAATGACAGCATGAGATGGCTCGTTGACCAGGCAGGCGGGCGTATTGACCGGGCAACTGGTCCTGCCGGCTCAGTATTGTTCTTTGAATGCAATACGATGCACGGTTCTGCCGGGAATATTTCCCCGTATCCGCGAAGCAACGTTTTCTTTGTCTTTAATTCGATTGAAAACAAACTCACGGATCCATATTCCGGCCAGTCGCCGCGTCCTGAATTTCTTGCAAACCGGGATAACATTCAGCCCATTACACCAAACAAAGACCGTCTACAAAACTTCACTACTCGGTTTGCTCGAAAATAAAATGAAAAAGGCTGTCCCCGATAATACCCGGGGGCAGCCTTTTTCGGTTAACTCGGAGTAAATAACATGCTGAAAAGGTTCAAGAAAAGGCACAGGGACGGAGGATTCCGCTTTGGGCCAGAGCCTTTTATTATTCATTCTAAGTGTTAATCTTTATTTGATGTTTTGCTTTCTGTGGATACGGGAAAAAAATGTTAAGAATTAACATTCAGCTGATAGACAGTTAGAGAGAGAAAGGACAAAACAATGAGGCTTAGAAATTTTTTCCCCCGTCCTCTTCGAAAGGTATCCAGTATGTCCTACCGGCAAATTTGGTACGAGCTTCGCGCAAATCTATGGTTTAGCTCTATTATTTATGCTATTTTTGCCATTGGCCTGGTTGCTTTTTCTTATTGGCTTGATTTTACCGTTCAGGTTGAGCAGCATCTGCCGGATATGTTTTTAACGAACTATGAGCTGACACATATCTTAGTAAGTACGCTGATTGCTGGGATTCTCACTTTAAACGCATTTACGTTTAACTCTATTCTTGTAGTATTAACTAGTTTTTCAGGACAATTTTCTCCTCGGATGCTGTTAAGCTTTGTTTCCGACCGCAGAACTCAGCACGTCATCGGTATATTTAATGCTTGTTTTCTTTATGTTCTTATTTCCTTCTTTTTATTAAGTGAAGAAGAAAACGGTATGTATGTTGCTATTCCAATTTTCACCGTATTGTTAGCCTTTTTAGCACTATCTAACTTTGTGTTTTTCATCAACCATGCGGTCAAATGGATGCAGGTGCCTAACCTGACAAACAATATGAAAAATGAATCAAAAAAGACGATTTTACGCACCTTGTTAAAAGATTTAGAGCCGTATCGTACGAGAGAACCCAACCATACAGAAAAAGAATTAAATGAAGAGGAAGCACATATTATTGCTTCCGATAGTGCCGGTTTTATTCAGATTTTTGATTATAAGCATTTAATCTCAGAAGCAAAAAAAGACAAAATAATTTTAAGGCTGGAACGCCGAATCGGCGATTTTGTGACAGAAGGCATTCCGATTATCACGTATTGGAAAACCAATGATACCTCGATTAATGAGTTCAAATATAGAAAGCTTATATACTTGGGACCGAAAAAAACAGAAGTACAAGACTTAGAATTTGGGGTAAATAAATTAACGGAAATTGCTATTAAAGCGATAGGCAATGATGACCCAAGCACTGCCAATAATGCAATATACCAACTCACTGATTTGCTGATCTCGATTTCTAAAGTAACCAGGTTCACTCCATATCTAACAGACACGGACAACAGACTTCGGCTGATTATTAAAGACGAATCCTTCGATTATTATTTGTACGCTGCTTTTTCACAAATTAGTGTTTATGCAAAAAAAGATCCTTTTCTCACCACAAATATCTTAGAAGCCATTACCATTCTCTCGCAATCAGTACCTCAAGAAAATTACAGCTGCTGCTGGAAGTTTGCCAAAACCATTGCAAGAGGGTATACAGAAGGCTTCACTTATGCCTACAACGAACAGCGATTTTATAATAGTTTAAAAGGAATCGCCCAAAAAACCGGAAATTTAAATAGTTATGAAGAGTTTGAGCAGGAAATAAAATCAAAAATGACAAAATTTGATATTGATGAAACAAAAAAAGACATTTTCACCAAAAAAGCACCATCTTCCTGATCGGGCAGATGGTGCTTTTTCATTGTTCTAAAAAGACTGCCTATCCGGTTTTCCGGAAGTGGCAGTCTGTTTTATTCTTCTTGTTTTTCTTGATTTCTGTCTCCCGAATGCTGAGTTAACAGCAGGCCATAAAGCATAGCAAAGATCATGCCGCCAAACCCTATGATTTGAAAGACTAAGCTTTGAGTACCCGCAAATTGAACGGTTCCAATAAAAAACAGAAGTACGAATGCTGTCATCATAAGAAAAGTCCATAACATCGGCTGTTTCATGAATCTCCCTCCTATTTTTTCTTGTTATCTTTCCATGCTATGATTGTAAGTTTGAAATTATGCAAGTGTTCATAGATAATATTTTATTTTCCGTTTTATAACTTTTTAAAACCATTTTTATGGTACCGTCAATAAGTTTGTGTAATGTTTTTAGAGTATCCAAAGAATAACTTCTTGAGTTTTCTTACAGAGGGAAGGTTATTCTTCGTTCTGACCTTCCCCGTATCGGTTCGTGAACATTTTTTTTAAGGCTGGGGCGGCCGTACCGAATCCACGGAGTTTACGACCG
>NZ_JBHFQG010000062.1:0-10680 GCF_041949975.1 Alteribacillus sp. JSM 102045
CGGGAGAGCGTAAGCGGCCCTTGACAAACGCAGCAAATGGGCGATCCTACCCGAAGACAAAAGAAGAGATAAAGTATGATTATGCTAGATAAATAGAGTACGTGTCCAAATTCAAGGGGTTAATCCGCTTGTAGATGGGGAAAGTTGCCCATTTAAGTCGTTTTTCAATCAATTTTTCTCCCCGTCTTTTCTGTTCGTATTTCATGACCTCCAAAAGAAAACTCGGATAGGATAATGATTGATTTTCTGCTTTCTTTATCAATTCAGGCAAGTTTTCGGACGTTTCGGCGAAACGTAACGTCCGTAGAATATCTTCTAGCTCTTTAAACGTACTCATGAAGAATCACCTCCCTCCATAATGTCCATGTAAATAGACAGGTCTCTTGTAGGAGGCTTCATATCTAATAAATAAGAGGATTCTTGATGTAGAGCTTGTATTTTATCTACTGGCTTAGTTGCCTCAACAGGATGCTGCACCATTAAGTGCTTTACCATATCATGAAATTCAGAGGCACTGTAAAGCTTTCGCTTTATGCATAACGGAAGTGTTTGATTAATATAGTGACTTGGGAAATTCCCCCATAATTTATTTAAGAGCTGAAGTTGATCACGTATGTATCTTGGGTATCTCTCTTTCACTTCAGCTAAATATTGGAGAGCTAATGATTTGTCTTCAAACTTGTCTGCAGTGCTCTCCATATATGCAGGTATTCCTCTAGAACGATCTCTCCGATGAGCACGCTCTTGAATCAATAATCCTTTTTGTTGTGAGATCTCATGCGTTCCGATTACTTCTCCTGTTTCGATGTCCATTATACGTAGTGTATTCTCTTGAATATACAACTGAACATCTTTTCCAAATTCACTATACGTACCTAATGGTACGGAATACCGATTAGCTTTAAATAGAATTGTATTGTCCTTACGAACAACCCTTGTTATACTAGTATCTGTATTTGAATAACTTAGCTTATCTTTGGCTGGTACCGAGATAAGCTCTCTGACTGGTCGTAAATGTTGCTTTTCTTCTTGGAAAACATCGACTGGTCTTTTTTTTGTTGTATTATGGACCATACCGTTTCCTCTTCGTTCAAGCCAAAGCCTCCCTTGGTCATTCCAATCATCTAAGGTAGTATATACTCGGTGCTTTGCGAAACTCTTCTTAATAAAACCAATCACATTTTCAATTTTTCCTTTACTTTCTGGATCAAACCCTCGACAAGCATAAACCTGAAATTTCCCTTGTTGGCGATAGGATTCAAATTGTTTTGTATAAATGATATCTCCATATTTCACTGACTATGATTATGTTGTCCTGGTCATAAACCATCTCCTTTGGTATTCCGCCAAATGCTCGAAATGCATTCTCATGTGCTTCTACTAAATCTTTTGTAGTAAAAGGGTGATCTAGCCATTCCATATATTTATATCGGGAATGAGAAAGAACAAATGCAACTACATAGAGTTTAATTGTTTGACCTTGGTCATTTAGTTGCCAACACTGGCCAAAATCAACTTGAGCCTGAAATCCCATTGGTAATTCTGGGATTGCTTCGTATTCTCGCATTTTTGTTGTTTTGGGAATATTGTATTCTTTACGAATCTGTCTAACATACCTCCGGACTGTACTTTCGCCAACTTCAAATTTTTCATACTTCTCATCTAACCAATCAAATATTTGTGCTGATGAAAGATCTGGATGTTCCCTCAACCAACCTAAAATCTCTTTTTGATGCTTATCCAGTTTGCGTTTTCGATTCTTCGTAGAAGAAAGCCAAAGCGACATTTCTTCTGGATTTCTATCTAAGTACTTATTTACAGTCCCCCTTGCAATTCCTAATTTCTTAGCAATTTTGCTTTTTGAAAACCCTAATTCTCTTAATTGAGAAATTCGGTTATACATTCTCCACTTTTCCACCTTTTTTCCTCCATATACGACAATAATTTCTACTTATCTATCATATATGGAATGATTGATTTTTTGGCAAAAAGTGTTCAATCTTATTGAGCAATAATTGACTATTTTAGTTTAGCAGTTACAATACCGTTAAAAATAATGAGATAGTTAATGATGGGTAAACTAACTTATACTAATTTTTAGAGGTGAAAAGATGTTTATACAAGGGCATATCATTTCAGGGGAATTTGATCAATCTATCAATGAATTTTCTTTACAAAAAGTAAAAAATCTTTTTATTGAATCAACGATATCAGAAAATCAAATGACCAGCATATATAATTATCTAAAAAAACATGAGCACATCAATGATGGGCAGGTCATTACGTTATACGATCAATTGCCTATCCTCTTGTCTCAAGAAGAAATTAAATTATTATTAAGTGATTTAGAGCAAGTTCAATCTATGTATCACTAATGATTGGGAAATCTCCTTTAAAGGATAGATGCCCTTTTAGAGAGGCATTTTTTTAAAGAGAAATGCTTCCCTTATCATTTTCTCTAAAGCCCCTTAGCGATTTTGGACAAACGAAAGGTAACTTAGTTACACTAGAATCAAAGGGGTTGATGGAATATGAAACGGCACGTGACTTTAAATTGCAAGTGGTAAAAGAAGCACTCGAAACTGGCAATAAAGCCTTAGTAGTGAGGCGGCATGAACTATCAAAAAATCTGATTTACCGGTGGATGAAAGAGTATGAACAAGGGCATTTCGGCCAAACATCCGTGGACCAGGTTGACTATGTGAATCCTCAAAAGATGGAACAGGAGAATACGGAATGAAAGAAACTACTTGGCGAAAAGGATTTAGAAATTGCTGTTCTGCGTGATCTCATAAAAAAAAGAAGAACCCTCACTTGCTGAAAAAATAGACGTCGCTCAAGCCTGGATTGCCAAAGGGTACAAGGTATCGGTCATCTGCCGCATTCTTGGTATTCCACGATCGACGTATTATTATCAAACGTCTTATCGCGTCGGATACAAAAAGGTAAGTGAGGGACGTCCCATACCAGGCTACTCTTTCACCAAAAATGGCAAAAAAATTTCAGATGAACAAATCAAGGAATGGCTGCTGGAAGAAATCGAGGACGAAGCCTTTGCCTATGGCTATCGAAAACTCACCGTGATTCTCCGCCGCCATTACGGATTAGTCATCAACAAAAAGAAAGTCTATCGGATGTGCAAAGAGCTTGGTATATTGCGCCCTCAGCGTCAACCTAGACCTGTCATTAAAAGGAAACGGGCCAAGAATCGCACGATTACAGGTTCCAATCAACTGTGGGAGACCGATTTGAAATACGGCTTTATTCATGGAGAAGATCGTTTTTTCTTCATCTTATCTTACATCGATGTCTATGATCGAACGATCATTGCTTATCATATAGGACGTCCGTGTGTGACACAAAGTATCTCCTTCTTTTGTCTTAACCATCAAACCGCCTATTTGAGAGGCTTGTCAAGGACGACCAACGGGAGAGCGAAAGCGTTCCTTGACAAACGCAGCAAATGGGCGATCCTATCTCAAGACAAAAGAAGAGGAAAAAGTTTGATCATCCTAGAAAAAGAGAGTATCTGTCCAAATTCAGGGGGTTAATCCGGAATACAAGTTAATGAACAACCGTTAAATATTTGTATGACATACCAGATGCCTTACTTTCTCGTGTACAAAGGGACCCGTTTTCATGAACGAAAAGATTCATATTTGGGGGAAGGAGAACTTGTAACAGGTGTTGAATTATTTATCAGTTCATCCCACCCGCCGAAAAAGAAGTAAGCATGATTTTTTGAGAAGATGTTACAGAACAAGTGGAGGAATTACCTCCTTACTTAAAATTGGAAACATACGCTAAATGAATTATAAAAATTCACAATATTAATTCAATTTAACGGTCGATGAAACTATATGTAATGATTATCAAATGGTCATAAACAGTGAATGGATAAAACAGCATTTTACCAAGGGACAAGGAAGAAGAACGAATGGCAGAGATAGTTAAAATCCATGGGAAAGAATTTTTGACGGAGAAAGTTTTTAGAGGTTGTTCGTGAGATTAATGATGATTTGATGTGAAAGGAGGTATTTAGTGGCAGATATAATACTAACCTCTCCCTACAACGAAATGACCAAAAAAGCAAAAGAGCTTCAAAAATCACTTGATTTAAACATGATAATTATAGAATCTGCTCTTGACGAAGCGCTGGAGTTGGTTCGAAAAGAAATCCGAAATTATCCGGAAGCCATTTTAATAAGCAGGGGAGCCACGGCTGATTTACTGGAAACTGCTTTCCCTGATTCACACTTACTACGGATGGACCCTACGGAATACGATGTGATAAGGGCTTTTCATCAAGCTAAGCAAAAAAATAAAAAAATTGGTTACTTGGGAAGAGTCGAAGAAGGTAACCACTTTCATATTAGCGCTCTTGCTGACATGTTGGGTATTGAAGTGACGGCATGTTTTTATAAGGATTCGGCGGGTTTTCTTCAACAGATTAGTAAAGCGGATGAAGAAGGAATAGAAGTGATGATTGGAGGGGGAATGAGGGGGGAAGTCATGTGTATGGATAGAGGAATGGAACATATTTCTCTTATTTCGGGAAGAACAACCATGTATCAAGTTCTCTCAAGAGCAGCAGATATTATCAACACAGAGATGAGAGAACGAGATCAGTCGACCTTTATCAGAACTGTTGTTGAACTCTCAGGAGAAGGAGTTATTGCTTTTAATAGTAAAGATGTAGTCACAGTTATGAATCCCAAAGCATCAAATCTCCTCCACATGAATTCGGATCACGTATTACACAAAAATATCCATGAGATAAAAATGGATACTCCCATTAGTCAGCTATTTTTTGAAAAAAGCGAGCAAAAAGATCATCTTATCCACATACATGATACAACCTTAATGGTGAATCGCGTCCCTTATGAGGTCAAAAATGACAAAGGTTTGATCATCACCATTCAGGATGTCACCCACATTCAAGAATCAGAAAAACGGATCCGTCAGGAATTGTATCAAAAAGGGCTAGCAGCTAAGTATCATTTTAGCGATATTATTCACAAAGATGAAACTATGAAACGGGTGATCAAAAGGGCAGAAAGATTCGCGGCAGTGGATGGCAATGTGTTAATTCTTGGAGAAAGCGGAACTGGAAAAGAATTGTTGGCCCAAAGCATACACAACGCCCACCCAAAAAGGAACAACAGCCCCTTTGTCGCAATTAATTGTGCAGCCATTACAGATTCATTGCTTGAAAGTGAACTCTTTGGCTATGAAAAAGGAGCATTTACTGGTGCTAGCAAGGAGGGCAAAGTAGGGCTTTTTGAAATGGCCCACGGAGGTACTGTTTTTCTCGATGAAATTGGTAAAATGTCTCTTGATTTGCAGTCAAAAATTCTTCGTGTTCTTCAGGAGCGAGAAGTACGCCGCATTGGTGGCAGCCGCAATATTCCAGTTGATGTCAGAGTTATTGCGGCGTCAAATGAAGATTTAAAAACTATGTCGGAAGCAGGTTCTTTCAGAACAGATCTATATTACCGTTTAGAAGTTTTAGTATTAAGATTGCCTTCCCTTAAGGAGAGAATAGAAGATGTGGCTTGTTTATCCACCCATATGATAAAAAAATATGGCCATATTTATCAAAAACAGACACAGCCCCTCAGTGATTTTGTGCTAAAGAAGATGCAAACTTTTCCATGGCCGGGAAACCTGAGACAGTTAGAAAATATTATAGAACGTGCATTGGTAATTGCCGATCACCCTGTGGAGATAGAAGAAGCCATTTTAGATTCCCTCTTTGAAGAGAGTGAATTATTACATGAAGATGATGGAAAGAAGTATAAAAATAAAGAAAGGGCAGAAGGGAATCACCTTCTCATTCCCATTGGTAAGTTTGAAGATATGCAAATTAGTATTATTGAAAAAATGATGAATGAAGACATGACCAAGCAAGAAATGGCAAAAGAGTTAGGAATCAGCCGAACGACACTATGGAAGCTGATGAAAAAAATTACGTAAAGTGAATAACAAAAAAAGGAGGCAATCACATGAGATTACAACAGAAGGCAGCAAAGTTTATCGCAGAAGAAGGGAATCTATTAATAACGGATAACCATATACAGCAAGCTAAAGTTCATATATTAGATACGGTCGGAGCAGCACTGGCCGCGCATACAGACCCTATTTCAACGACTCTGCTGGATTATAATGATGAAATGGATGAAGCCGGTGCGATTTCCATTTGGGGAACGGACCGCAAAACAACCTTACAAAATGCAGTGTTTATCAACGGAATACTATGTCACGCTCTTGATTATGATGATACGACATGGGGATTTATGGGTCATCCAAGTGCTGTACTTGTTCCAGCGCTAATAGGAGTGGCAGAAAAGTATGGCTGCAGCGGCCAGGAAGTGGTCAAAGGGTATCTTATCGGCTCAGAAATTTCCTGTCGTCTTGGTGAAATTGCAAAGCCGAACCTATACAAGAATGGATGGCACGCCACAAGTGCAGTCGGTGTCTTAGGAGCGACTGCAGCAATTGGCCACCTTCTTAAATTAAATATCCAAAAGATGACCCATGCTTTGGGTATTGGTGCGACCTCGGCATTTGGCTTACGAAGCAACTTCGGTTCTATGACAAAACCATTTCATGTGGGGCTGGCTGCCCAGGCTGGAGTGCGGGCTGCCCTTTTGGCAAAAAACGGTTTCACTTCGAGTGAGGAAGCTCTTGATGGAAAAATGGGCTATTATGCTAACTTTTCGAATAAAGAACACGAGGAACTCGCAAATGTAACCTTTGGAAAGCCATTTGATATTGAGCAAAACGGCTTTTTTGTTAAACCTTATCCCTCATGTGCCGCAACACATTCAGCTATTGACGCTATTCTGTCTTTAATAGAAGAGGGTGATCTTACACCTGACAAAGTGAAAAAAATTAGGGCAGGAAGTGGACCAGTCGCACCGCTTATGCTGATTTATGATCGTCCTACCAAAGGATTCGAAGGAAAATTTAGTATGCCTTTCATCCTTTCTGCAGCCCTCCATGATAGAAAAATTGGCATTGAAACATTTACAGATGGGAAAGTAAACGATACATCGATAAAGGAATTAATGAATAAGGTAGAGTGTTATATTCATGATAATTACAAGGACTATACTATTGATAAAACGCCAGCTAACATCGAAGTGGAAATGGAAGATGGCACAACAGCAGTGAAAATCGTGAATAGCCCATCGGGGAGTCCGGAGAAACCACTGACAACAGATCGCCTGCAACAGAAGTATATTGATTGCGCGCGGCGGGTACTCTCCGATGAAAAAGTCCAAAATAGTTACGACCTCCTTCAAAGGTTGGATACCGTAAAAAACATTAAAGCTATTACGGAAGAATTATCAACAATTCGTACCGTAGTGTAGCTTTTTAGCTGGTAAAAAATACAATGAGTATGGTTTATGGAATCCCGTTTAGCTTTTAGAGGCGGGATTCTTTTTATTTTATAGCAGTTTTCTCACGTTCAGTTTTTTGTTTACTTTTTTAACATTAGTTCATATATTGAACTAATTTCCGAGCAAGAAAGATTGCCTTACCTTCTTTGAAAGATGTATGTGGCAATCGAACTTTGTATAGGTGGACCGGTAACTGTAATCGAAAGAGCATCTTGTCCAATGATGAATAGATATTTTTTTAGGTTTTTGGCACAAAAATTGCAAATATAAAAAGAGTAGATATAGTTTGATAGGAGGGTTCTTATGATAGTTCGTTTTAGTAAAGACGACGTTATAAAATATGGAATACCTAAAAACAACGACATCAGAGTGTGTGAAGGAGACCCATACGGAACGTTTCGGATGACGGAACGTGTCTACGCGGAGGAAGATGTTTCGCTGCTGGCACCTGTTCAACCCTCGAAGGTTGTTTGTATTGGGTTAAATTACAAGGATCACGCGAAAGAAGTGAACTTAGAATTGCCTAAGGAGCCATTATTGTTCTTAAAGCCTTCCACAACAGTGGTTGGTCCCCATGATGAAGTGGTCTACCCTCTGCAAGCGGAAAGACTTGATTTTGAAGGAGAATTGGCCATTGTCATGAAAAAGGAGGCATTCCATGTCAACCAACAGGAAGCACACAATTACATTTTAGGATACACCTGTGCGAACGATATAACTGCAAGGGATCTTCAATTCAATGATGGACAATGGGCAAGAGGAAAATCTTTTGATACGTTCTGCCCGATTGGTCCCGGGATTGTTACGGACGTTGATCCTTCTTCTTTGCCCATCCAGTTAACGGTTAATGAGGAAGTAAAACAAAATTCAAATACCAATGAGCTCATCTTTTCTATTCCTTATATCATCGAATATGTCTCCAGTGTGATGACGCTTCTTCCGGGAGACGTTATTATCACAGGTACCCCAGCTGGAGTGGGCCCCATGAAAGAAGGAGATGAGGTGTCTGTTTCCATCGATGGAATTGGGACGTTAACCAATAAAATTGTTAAGAAATACTCACAGAAGAATGTTAATGTATGACAAGAATGTGCTTAGACGTGAAGGGCAGGTATGAGCGATATTGACCTCTAGTGCATATCTCATCGTTCCAGGACACCGACATAAAATGCTTCTTAAATTGTTAGCGTATAGCTCTGAAACGTTGGTGTGGGATATAGTGGACTCTGTCCCGCTAATATATAAAAGCTTCGCAAGAGAAATGATTTCTGAGTTCTTGAGTAACCAGATGGTTACAAACGAAAAAATATGGGTGCGAATCAATCATCCATCGGAGGGGATGTAAAAGCACGATTTGCAAGTACTTACGGAACAAACGCTTGGCATTGTCATTCCCAAAGTGGAAAAAGTTGAGACGGTACGCCTCGTGATAAAAGAGTTGGAAACAATGTCTAGCTGTCTTCCATTCCCTAGAAAAAATAAATGTTCACATTACGATCGAAACGGCACTAGGCGTATGGAACGCGAAAGAAATTGCTTGTGCCTCAGACCGAATTCAACTGGTTTCTTTCGGAGCCCAAGGATTTTGTGCAGATACAGGCATTTACCCTGGAGAGAGTGGGATAGGGCTTTCTTACGCCAGGTCAAATTACTCTAGCTGCAAAAATTGCAAATATTCAAACGGTGGATTCTTTACTTCTAAATTTGCAATTCACCCAGTACAAATTCCGCTCATCAAAAAAGTGTTTTTTCCTCATGAGAAAGCAACTGACTTTTTAAAACAACGCAGATTTATTTCGAAAGGGAGGAGAGCAAATGGAAAACGTGTTCATTACAGATGTTAGTCCCAGAGATGGATTTCAAAATGAAAAAGGAGATATCACGACAGCTCAAAAGGTTGAAACGGTCGACCTTCTCACGAGAGCAGGCGTACCAGCTATTGAGGTCACGTCTTTTGTGCATCCAAAAGCTGTTCCGCAAATGGCGGATGCAACGGAGGTGATGAAAGCAATCAACCGTTCAAAGAATACTAACTATGAAGTATTGGTTCCTAATTTAAAAGGGGCAGACAGGGCGGTAGAATCACGTCCTGATCAATTGAATCTCGTTGTTTCAGCCAGTGAAAGTCATAATAAGGCAAATCTTCGTACCGGGACATTTGAGACGATGAAGCAGTTTCCCGACATATTCAAACTAGCTGATATGCACGGCATTGCTATAAAGGGAGGGCTTGCCACCTCTTTTGGTTGTCCCTTTGAAGGTGAAGTAGCAATAGAACGGGTACTTAACGTTATTTCTACCTACATCGATATGGGGACAAAAAAGATTAACTTAGCCGATACAACAGGAATGGCTAATCCACAACAAGTAAAAACCATCATTCATGAAGTTAAGAAAAGATGGAACGGGATCGAACTTCATTGTCACTTTCATAATACGAGAGGAGCTGGGCTAGCTAACGTTTATGCTGCTTTTGAGGAAGGAGTCAGACACTTTGATGCCTCTCTTGGCGGAATTGGAGGCTGTCCATTTGCCCCAGGCGCCACAGGCAATATTTCAACGGAAGATACCTTAAATATGCTTCATGATATGGGGATTGAAACAGGAATTGATCTTGATGTATTGCTATCATTTGGAGAAAAGCTTGAAGCAATCCTTGGTCACGGAGTTCAAAGCCAAGTCTATCAAGCAGGTAAAACTCATCAACTGCATCCTTTACCTGAAGGAATCAAATAGTCTGTAAGGGAGCATTCCTGTAAGGGGAAAATGTGAGTTTTGAACAAAAAAGAGCCCCCTTGGTATAGTACGGAGTGTCCGATGATAAATCATCCTCTAATTAGGAAAACCAAGGAGGACTTGCTATGAATTATACGCAAAATAAAAAACTCACGCAAATCACCCCTCAGATGCTTATCATTGGCGTGGATATCGCTAAAAACAAACAAGTGGCTCGTACCTTCGATGATCGCGGCTTTGAGTTTGGAAAACGAATCGTCTTCTCAAATGATAGAGAAGATTCGAAACTTTTCTACGATGGGCAAAAACCCACCAAGAGAATTATCAAAAGACCGACATGATTGTCGGTATGGAGCCGACAGGACATTACTGGTTACCCTTGGCTTACTATTTACATGATCACGGGCATCCCGTGACTCTTGTCAATCCTATGCATGTCAAACGACTCAAGGAAATCGATGACAACTCCCCAAGTAAAAATGACACCAAAGACGCAAAAGTCATTGCCCAACAGGTCAAGGACGGGCGATACTCTGTA
>NZ_JBHFQG010000063.1:0-10158 GCF_041949975.1 Alteribacillus sp. JSM 102045
ATTTTGTCCTATACTAGTAGACATAGGTAGGGCATCTCCTCTCGAGTTGATTTGGTCGTTAATTCTGAGGATACCCTACCTCTTTTTTTGTCTCAAGGAACTTACACAAACTATCTTACGCTATCATAGGATGCCCACAAGTAATTCATTAAAAAAAATGAACAAGTAGAAGGAAGTATTTAACATGTTTATTAAACACATGAAAGAATTTTTGGAAGAAGCCAAACTGAACCACCAAGAGTAAACCAAATTTGTGAATTGGGCGGATCATTAAGGAAGAAAAGGTGAACTTCCTCTATATGCCGACGTATTTCTTGAAACGCATGTGTTACAAGCTATGTACACTGATATGCCAGGAACCCAACCTTCAATATTAGGACCTTACTATGTAGAAGGATCTCCACATTTAGAAAGAAAACCTGGTAGCCATTTGTATTAACCCAGAGGCCGAATGAACCGGGAGATGTGTTGTATTTTAAAGGAAACGTCCGCAATACAGAAGGTAAACCTCTGTCTACCACACGAGTAGAATTTTGGCAAAATGATAACTCAGCAAAATATTCGAACTTTGACTGTGATGCACACCAGACTTCAATCTGAGAGGACACTTTCATACAGATGAGAATGGTGATTTTAAAGTAAAAAATATCGTTCCTGTCCCTTACGCCATTCCAACCAATGGCCCTACTGGAGAGTTCCTTGAGTATATGGATCATCATCCTATGCGTCCGGCCCACCTTCATATCATGTTTGAAGCGGAAGGTCATGATACCCTCATTACGCAAGTTTTTTTTGGAGGTGACGAGTGGCTTAAAACGGATGTTGCTGAAGGGTTTCGCAATGAACTAATAACTAGATTAGAAGATAAGGGTGATCACAAAGAAGCTTCTTTAAACTTTATGATGCGTCCACTGCAGGAGTGAGGGTAGATGGAAAGCAATTGTTAAACATTTCAACCGGAGAAATAATATAATTAACGAGCCTGTTCTTATAAAACAGATCAGGATGCTGTCTTATTTTTATTGAATAAGGTAGTTTCTTAGTAGAATTTAAATAAAAAAGTCATTTAAAAATTATTACACAAACTCATTCTTGGGGCCTATCAAGAGTTTCTGCATGAACTTCTTACTTATGAAGAAAAACGTCGGGAAGAAAAAAGATGATAGAAAAACATTTAAAATGGGCAAGGTTTCCTTACCAAAAAAGTCTAGACATGTTTGAGATGGATGGGCAGCCTTCGTTAAGCAACAGGCAAATGAATCAGCTCAAGGAACTCTCCTGGATGGAGCAGTCGTACAATTTGATCTTTCTAGGACCTCCGGGTGTCGGAAAAACCCACCTCGCTATAGGACTTGGGTTGAAGCAATTTATAAAGGGAACCGTGTCTTCGTTATTTCTATGGGAGAGTTAATATCCCAATTGAAAACATTCAATAAAACACAAAAATTTATTGGAAGGAAATCAATTCATAAATCCATCTCTTCCACTGTCTTTGTTTCTTTTCATTGTTTTCTATTATCAATAATCCGTTTAAGGAAATTTTTTAAATCGCTCTTTCCTTATCCTAATCAATTTCTCACGTCTTGACATGGACAGTTAAATTATATTCAACAGATGTTTCAATAATCTTTACTTCATTCATGATAACTATGCTCGTCATTATTTTATCCCCCCTTTTCTTCTACATCGTCATCCTTGAATTCCTTTTTTGGCATAGTATGACTATTATAATCTGGTACTTTATTTCCAATATGAAATGTCAACATTAAGCCAAATTTGTGAATTCCCAACATGAGGATCCCACCAGCAAAATGGTCAAACCGTGTGTTGAATGGAGAAGAGGAACTATGATGAGGTAGATTAGTAGTAAACGATGAAAAAAAGGGAGTATTCATGCCACCAACAAAGCCATTCACGACAAATAGAAGACAAGCTGGCATTAGTATAAGTCCACTCAGAAATGCATAACGTTTTTTTTGTTCCTTATAAATAGGTTTACTAGAGTCAGGTGCTGCTATCATTGGCCACCACATCCTAAAAGATAACACCAAAAGCACTAATGTGTACCCGCTATGAAATAAAGGATGTTGAAAAAGAACCTTTAAGACAAATGGTAAATGGTACATTAAAAACAATACTGCAAAGGCACTTAGAGCAATGATAGGCGGCAAGAGTAATTTTCCTATCTTTATAGCTATTGGAGTTTCCCATATTTTTTGAAACAAAAGATTAGGAATCCCTAGTAGTAAAAAGGGAGGGACAAT
Organism: Alteribacillus sp. JSM 102045; assembly: GCF_041949975.1. Taxonomy (NCBI): domain Bacteria; kingdom Bacillati; phylum Bacillota; class Bacilli; order Caryophanales; family Bacillaceae; genus Alteribacillus; species Alteribacillus sp. JSM 102045. The sequence goes on from NZ_JBHFQG010000063.1 coordinate 2,265, forward strand.
AAAATAAAAAATGCTCATTTGAGCCATGTGTGTGCTGAATGATTGATGGCTTAAAGATGATAGAGGACTACCCATAATAAAGTATAATAAGCCTAAACCGAAAAAAAAGAGAAGTGGTTGTTTATAATATATTTTAATATTTGTAAAGTGCTTTACCAATAATGCATATACGATGGCTATACAAATAAGCCCTGTTAGTAATGAAGTGTTCCATGTCCATTGACCAGCAAGAATAAAATCATGAGACATGTGATCCCTCCTACTCTTATATTGATAAAATATATATCCGATTATTGCCTTAACAGATCCACTCAATCATAGCCAAATCCTAAGTATTTACTAAAAAAGCTACTAATTTTGCTAACACGTATCCATTAATCATTTTTTTAAAGTATTAGTAGGGATTAACCAATAATCCCTACTAATTTAAAAATTAGTTATGGTTGCAGTGTGAACCATGATTATGTTTTGGAGCTGGAACGTCAAGAGAAGGATTTCTATCAAAGAACCCCAGGGGTTTTAAACTGAATCCCATTTTAGCAACAGGCATAACTGGCCAATCCTCTGGACGGCAAATATGGTGATGACCCATTGTATACCATACAACAATATCGGTATTCTCAGTAGATCGATTAGCTTTAGTCCACTTTGGCAATCCTTCTCCACCCTCATGCTGGTTAATATAATCTCCCGCAGCATATTTTTCATATTGATGAAAAGGGGTTACCCATAAATGGTTTTTTAGAAAGCCTGCTCGTTTTATTAAACTGGAATCGTCATGAGCAAAAGGAAATGTATTTTCTCCTGTGATTAATTTGTAGCCAACAGGTTCACCGATGATATTTTTCTTTTCTTGATTCACGATTTTCCAATACCGTGCTGTTTCTAACTTAAGATTTCTCCTTGCCTCAGATTCTGTTTTTAGAAGTGAGGATTTTGCTATAAATCCATTTTTATAAGGATTGTGCGGACCCACCGTATCACTTTCGGTATTCACCTCATAAACGGAATTATTCATTCCATCCACCATCATATCCAAACGCATATTAAAGAAATGCTGGTGGTGAGGTGCGAGCAGTTGTGGAGCAACAAGTTTACCGTAAATTGATGTTTCCTCTGGGGGAATGGCAGATGTATGCAGAATACCTGTTAATTTCACTTCATAGTCGATGGTGCCATCTTGATAAAAATACCAGTAGAATCCATACTCATAATTTCCGACAGTCGAGATACTTGAAAGGACTAGACGTCGTGAGCGTCGAACCTCAACTTCTTCGGTTCTCCAGTCCGTGTGCTTCCATAAAATACCGTCATCTTCTTCATGAAGACAAATTGCATTTGTAATTACGACTGGATCTCCATTACTATCTGATAAGACGCCATCAAAATAACGGATCTCACCTAGACAGTCGCAACCAAACTCTAAAGAATTCGCAAGCATTCCAATGCCGTATTCACCTGCATCAAATGCATTATTCCGATTAACAGGCTCTGTAGGATCACCGTAAGGAACGACCATTTCTGACAATGAAGCTCGATAAAGAATAGGACGGTCTCTTCCATCGTCGTTATAACTGACAGTATGCAAAACAAGTCCTTCACGTGCATTAAATCCGAATCGAATCTTCCATTTTTGCCAGTCAATTTCATGGCCGTCTATTTGAAAGCTTGGTCCTTCAGGTTGAATAATATCCAGTGGTTTAATGTCATCTCTATATTTTTCAACCGAATCAGCAGTATAGTTACCATCCAGAGGCGGTAGAGGAATGCTTTTATTATCAACGACTTTAACAACTTCCATTTTATTAAGATCAATATAGGCAAAGAGACCCGAAATTGGGCGAGCATATCCATTATCAAATTTAGAAGTTTTATACCAGCAGAGCGCACGTACAAGGCGAACACCTTTTTCTTCTGCATGTCCAAAGTTCCCTGCTGACCATGGGTCGAGCATGACAAGATTAAGGTTTTCAATACCCCGCTTTTGTAAGGCAACCTTCATATCCGGACTATTTTTTAATATTTTTTCACACTCAAAGAATTCTTCTAACATAACATTAGGTTGAACAACTGGAACATGGATCCATGAAATAATTTTTTGTTGTTGTAGAGACACGGTGGCCTCGTAGGTTTTAGCATCTGACTTATTCAGAAGAATGAAGAACACCTTTCGATCAAACGAATCACCTTTATTAAAATTTAAAACAACATCCTTTGGGGGTTCTATTAATGATACGTTAGTGAATCGATAATTTTTTTCAATACTTTTTTGCTCTTTAATTATTTTTGTTGCAAGTTCAATTTCTTCCGCCGTTAACGGTTCTAATGGATGCTTGACCTGAGCTACATTATTAATCAAATTTTCCGACCCCTTTATAATAAGTTTTAATCTACTAAACTTTTTAAAAGTAGATTTATGGTTATCATAAGGTTGGTTACAACCGTTGTATTGTAAAAATCGGAATATTGAAAATAGATTGAATATTAATCTCTTAAGTCCAAGATTTTACAAGAAGGTGTTTTTTTAGTTTTCCATATGATTTTAAATTATTATTATTAACTCTTCAATTTGTGATTTTATAAATTAAACTGCCATACTCCAATGGAATTGAGGAGCATAGCAGCCTAGGTTTTTTTATTATCTCGTTTTTCTAGGTCAGTTTAGGTAAACCAGAAGAAGTTAATAGTTTGGTAAGTTCTTGACTTTTTCAAACGGTATGGAAAGTACATCTGAAAGAAGCGTTTCCCCGAGTCGTCTATAAGTTTTATATAACTTAGAGACTCTTTAGTGACTCTCGGGAAGGTCAAACAACTGATGTTGTTGTGACTATAATCCTGTCATCGCCTCATTCTATGCTTGAGACAAATATACTTGTAGTTACCTTCGAGAGTAAGGGATGAATCTCCTTGCATTATCTTTTGGTGGAATGGGTTCGTGTTAAGTACAATACCAGTCAACCCTATCCCCCTATGATGGAAGATTTAAACAATCTAAATTAAAAACAGCTTCCTGCTTCATTCATCAGCCCCTTTGCCCTTTTTCTAAATTCTCAATATTGAGAGCCTCTATAGATTTTTTTAGTTGAAATGGAGGTAAATGGGCCAGTCTTTTAAACATTTTAATAAAATGCGACTGATCATAATATCCATTTTCATGTACTATATCTGTTAATTTGTAATCGTTTGTTTTCAAAATCATATCTATAGAATTTTGAAATTTGACAATTTCAATAAATTGTTTAGGTGAAAACCCAATAAAAAATTCAAATTTATTGCGTATATACCGAGTTGAGTATCCAGTATCCTCCGATAGTCGGTTGACCTTAATAGTCCCTTTTGATGAATAAATCTTATTGATAGAATATTCGACAATATTTCTATCATACCTAAATTCAGAAACAGTACTTTCGATAAACTTTTCAAAAAATTTTATTCTTTCATCGATAGACTTTCCAGCTCCTATTTTCTCCACAATAAAAGAATCCATGGCAAAAACATCAATTAGAGGAATTTTCTTGGCTAAAAGCTCGCTCATTGAGTACTCTAATTTAATAACACTCTGTTCAGGAAAAAATCTAACACCAAAATATTCACATCCATCTGCAAGATAAGGAGTAGTACGCTTAAGTGGACTCGTCCAAAGAAATGCACAAGGCTTACTTGGACTACAGCAAAATAGTATATCAAAGCAACCATCAGGGAGAACTGAAAAAGTATTAGTGGCTCCTTTTTTAACTTTAAATTGATAATATAATGCAATGTTTTTGCTTTTCGGTTTAATTTCTAGATAATCTTCCGTTTTATAAACCATTTCGGGCTGAACAGGAATAAAATGTTTATCTTCAATCATTTTCAATGTAAATAGTCCCTCCTCGTATGATAGTAGCAGGTGCTCTTCCAATGGAAGTTAGAGCCTACCCTTTGAATAGGCGCTTTTGATTTTTACTAATCCATACATAAATTGTTATTCGTTAGTCAGGTCCTACGGTTTGACCAAACAAGAAGCCACGCTATCATCGTCCTTCTATTCAGACAAAGCCTGTGCATGGGATGGAGCACTGACGATCGACGAGGGCTTGAAAAAAGTGCAACACATCAAATTTTAAAAAACTTATGAGTTAGCTGTAGCAGGTCACAGAGACACCTTTAAAATTTTTAATAAACCTTTTCTTCTGTTTCTATGTGATCTCATAAAAAAGCTCACTTGCTGAAAAAATAGAAGTCGCTCAAGTCTGGATTGCCAAAGGATATACGGTGTTGGTTATTGGCATTCTTAATATTCCACGGTCCAACTATTACTATCAAACGTCTTAATCGTGTCGAACACAAGATTAACAGGATTAACGATGATGGGCTTAACTGATAAAACTGGGTATAAACCTGTATTTTTTGTTGTTTAGGAAATTATGTTTTTACAAGTTGTGGATAACTATCTCCATATTGTTTGATCCGCGTCTAGCTTCAGCGCCCAGCCTCTCGGAGGCCAAGACGGTTTAAGGAACTTTTGCTAGAATCGCGAACATCGTGTTCGCAACGCAAAAGTCAGCACATCCTGTGGAAGTAAGAGCGCCTTTAGTGACTAGAGAACATTTACCTGTCGAGGCTGACCAGGGCGCTTGCGCTTTTGTTCTTAATATAGATGTCCCTTTAACAGCGCTAGTACTAGCAATTACGTCAGCTATACTTTTCTTTTAGAGAGATGAATGGATAAGAGATTGATTAAAGACTAAACTTACAAACAAATGTGAAAATGGCCTTTTTGACAGGTAAGAATGGTAGTGTGATCGTCTGAAGAAGGTTACAAAAATAATTAGTCTATTTATTTTTGCTACATATGATAAACGTTTTGGAGGAAGTGGGCTGAATTATTTAATGCTGTCGTGGATGGTTTTATATTTTAGAAAGTAATTACATAGGAATGGAATTGGATTAAGGTGCCCAATGAGAGAGCAGGCCAGAACTTATACAGGATATATTCCGATAGTTTTCCTCTGCATTTTTATCGATTAACAATTCACTTTAAATATAAATTTGACAAGCATGGGCACATGAAGTAAATGTCCTTTGTTTCTACACTTCTTACCTTAATCAAGGGCTTCCCCCGTTAATCGTTGTCCAGAATTGTTATTTGATTGCTCTTTTTGTTTTTCTCTTTGATATTCAATTTCTTTCAAAGTTTGTGGACCGGCGATACCATCAACTAATAATTCATGAGTCTTCTGAAAATCAATGACTGCCTTTTTAGTATTCGAACCATATATACCGTCTACTTTAAATGGATAGAATCCCATCAGTTTCAAACGATTCTGAAGGTTAACAACGGTTTGTCCTCTGCTTCCTAAACGTAAAATTTGATTAGGCTCAATCGTTGATTGGCGATTGTTTAATGCAGAAAAAGTTTGTGGACCAACAATTCCATCCACTAGAATGTTTTGTTCACGCTGAAAGTCTTTTACAGCTTGGTATGTAATGGACCCAAAGTATCCTGTGGATGTATGATATTGAAATAAACCTATGGCTTTAAGTTGATCCTGAAGATCAACAACATCACTGTGCCTCATACCTTTATACAAATTTTGATCCCCGAAAGCTGCTTCACCGATTGTTGGTGAAGTTAAAGTCGCTCCAGCCAGCATTATTGAAATGTAAAGTTTTAATCTGCGGAATTTAAACACTTTTATCCCCCTATAAAAAATGACGTCCAGCCTCGAAGACATACATATGACCCTAGATGGATCATAAGAAATTCCTTCTTTAAGACTTCATATACCTTCTAGACTTGTAAAGAAAATCCTTTTTATTTATAAAGTAGGTAGCCAGAATAATAGAATTTTATTTTATCATCAAAAAATATGTAACTCCCATAACTAGCTGTTTAATAAATAATGTCATGTCCTTGCATAAAAAACGAGAAAAAAGAAGTATTCCCTCTTTTTCTTTCGCGATGAGATGGCATGTTGGTAATACGTTTAATTTAAAATACAAATCTTTACGGAACGTTTTCTTATTATAATAGAAAATAGTAGAAATTGATTGCTTATAAATAAAAATACATATATTTTATGGATGTAGTAAAATAGGTGGCAGAGAAATCTTGGTTAGGAAGGGACAAGTGCAAGGATATCAGTTAACAGAGGACAATAGTTAAGGAAAAAATATAAAAGAGTGTCGCAAGGTACATGTGACACTCTTTAGAAAAAAGGTTGGAATAGCAAATCTAAAAGATATTTATTGAATCCATATAATAATATCCATCGTTGGACCCTACCTGTTTGTACTTATAATTAAGGGTAACGGTGTAATTACTTTTAACATTGTTTATCAATGCGTTACTAACAATATCTCCTTGTGATTCGGAGTATTCTGTAAGTATGGTAACTGCAATGCCAGCAGGTACTGAGGCGTAACTCGAAAGTGGAGCAGTAACTAATGCTGTCGCAATTCCGGTTTGTATCGTCTCGTTAGTCGCTTGTTTTTCAAAGTAAGTATTAATATCAATTAGTTGATCTCTTGTAATGGTGGTTGTAGTTGAAAATGTAGTTCCTCCATAGTCGTCTGTGGTTGATGGGTGGGCCTAAAACACAGTCTCTTGGGCTTATGCATGATGTAAATTAACTGTACTTAGTGTTGCTAATACTAAAATTGCTATAAATGTTTTTAATACTAGATTCCCCATGATATGTTTCTCCTTTGCTATGTATTGTATGGGCACAGTGTATTTTAATTTATTTTCCATGTATGCATATTTTTGGTAAAAATATTAAAAAATCTGTCGAAACTATTTTTCTACTTTTTTGTAGTTCTTTTCAATTTTAGTTCCAATAGCAATAAATTTGTAGTTCTTTTCAATTTTAGTTCCAATAGCAATAAAATTATCGTCTTAAAATTATAGATTTTTTAGTTGAAAATAATAAAGGAGAGAAGGATTAAAGTTATGAAACAGAAACATAAACATTATTTACAACTTATTCTTTCATGCATTTTAACTTTGATTGCTATTTTTATTGTCAATTCCTTTTATCTGATGCCGTTTTCATTGTTTTAGGTTTTGCAATAATTATAAACATCATAGTTATTGAAATAAAAGACAAGATAAGATCTACTAATTGAGGTTTTTTCTTTTTTAAAAACTAGATTCCTATTTGATTAATTTCTGGTTTAGACACGTTTTTATCTTTTCCTGGGTTACTAATACAAAAGGTTGGGGTATTCATCGAACTAGTATTTTAAACAAAAACATTTTTCCTGTTTTTATAAAAGAGGAAATGTGAATTCTTTACTGATAGTAAACCCACCGTTGAATAATTGGTCAGTGTTTACTTATCGCTTTATTTGTAAGGGTTAAAGCCCCAGTACGGACCCATACATAAAACATTCAACCCCCTTGGATGGTAAGGGGGATTTTACTTTTTCTAACACTATAATTAATTAACTCAAACTCATCATTATTCTTTCTTGTAAACCTTTATAAAGATAAAAGTGTGTGTTTATTTTCCTGGTCAGTACCGTAAGGTTTCGGCTTTCCTAATTCTGATAAAGTAAAAGGTTGTGTACTTTTCCTCCATAACAGCTTGCTAATCTCAATTTAAATATTTAAAATAATAAAATAATTAACAAATGATAATGAAATATTAAAACATTTAGGATCACTCTATATTTATAATGATATAAAAGCTTTCATTATCCTGTAAAAGTTGATATATCATTACAAAAATATAAGAATAATATCTGGAACATTACACAATATCTTTTACCTCTTAGGAGGGAAATAATGGAAAAACACTTCATTACAGATACGCTCGACCGTCCTTTGCGCGACTTGCGTATTTCTGTCATAGATCGCTGCAATTTTCGCTGTTCCTACTGCATGCCAAAAGAAATATTTGGTGATGAT
>NZ_JBHFQG010000064.1:0-9346 GCF_041949975.1 Alteribacillus sp. JSM 102045
AAACCGATACATCTCTCCCGTTTTATACCACTTCATCCATGTTTTAATTTGAGAGACATTTTTAATCCCATACTTCTCCATTATTTCTTGGTTTGTCCGTTTTCCACTCAGTTTGTCTTGAACAACCACCCACTTTATTTCTTTAGAATAAACGTTTTTGCCCATGCAAAAACACCTCCGAGAATGTACTTAATTGATTGTACCATTTCGAAGGTGTTTTATATTGTCCCATTATTTTAGGTTAGTCCAGAAAATTACATTTTCTCCGTGGGTTTTTCTCATTTAAAAGGGCTTTTGGGACAGCCCCTTACACTAGCGATTATAAGACTTTTTATCAAATCTACCCAATGGTTTTTTGCACCAGAAACCATTCTTCTTGCTTTTTATTAAAATGGGTATTCTCTCGGTAAATGTTGAGTGGATATCCATTGAAAGGTTGTAAACTCATCTAAAGACCATTTCCCGCCAAACCGGCCGAGTCCTGAGTCTTTTTCTCCTCCAAATGCGATTAACGGTTCATCGTTCACGCTTTGGTCATTAACATGAATCATGCCTGTTTTTATTTGTTTAGCAATTTCTACTCCTTTTTCAACTGAACCAGCGTGTACTGCGCCACTCAAACCGTACTGTGTATCGTTGGCAATTTGAATCGCTTCCTCCTCTTTTTCAAAAGGAATAACTGTCGTAACAGGACCAAACATTTCATTTTTTGCCGTTGCTATTTCATTTGAATCAGCAGCTAAAATATACGGGTGCATGATATTTCCTTCTACTTTTCCCTCTAACACAACCCTTGCTCCTTGTTTTTTCGCTTTCTCAATTTGGCTTAAGATTCTGTTCACAGCTTCAACATTAATAAGCGGACCGATGAAATTTTCGTGATTGGATGGATCTCCCACTTTAATGTTTTTCACGGCGGTTCTAAACTTATCTAAAAATTCATCGTGTGAACTTTTGTGGACAAGGATGCGATTAATGGACATGCAAATTTGACCGTTGTGTAAAAATTTCCCAAACACAGCAGAATTTAAAGCCCTTTCAATATTTGCATCTTTCAATACGATAAGAGCATTATTCCCACCCAATTCTAATGCTACTTTCTTCATATTTTTTGCGCAAAGTGCACCTATATGCTTTCCTACTTCTGTTGAACCTGTAAACGAAATCATTCGCGGAATAGGTTGGTCAACAAAGCCATCTCCAATTTCATCAATAGAAGCGACTACAATATTTAACAGTCCTTTTGGAATGCCTGCTTCTTCAAAAATTTTACCGACAACAAAACCACCGCTTACTGACGTTTGCTCATCCGGCTTTAATACTACCCCATTTCCAGCCGCCAAAGCAGGTGCAACAGATCGTATCGATAAATACAAAGGAAAATTAAAGGGACTAATAACCCCAACAACACCCAGAGGTCTCCGATAAATCCGATTCTCTTTACCTGGAATCAAAGATGGAACGAGCTCACCACCCATTCTCATCGGAAAACCAGCTGCCTCCCTTGTTATAGAAATACAAAAATCCACTTCGACTTTTGCTTTCAAAAAGGAAGAACCTGTTTCCTGAATGAGCAGATTGATTAATTCTTCTCGCCGAGACTTCATAATAGCTACTGCATTTTCCATAATGTCTGCTTTATCAAAAGCACTGACTTTTTCCCATTCCACTTGAACTTTTTCAGCTGATTGATAAGCTTCGTCAATATCTTGCTGGCTAGCCATTTTTATTTTCGTAATTACTTCATGATTAAAAGGATTTCTATTCTCATACACATTCTTACTGCTGCCTTCTCTCCACTCACCGGCAATATATTGTTTATTTAAATCTTCATATAAAGGCATTTTGTAATTATCCTTTCTTTACGAAAAGTATAAGCTTCCTATCTACATAAGAGCAACTACGCCTCTGTTTTCACCTTTAAAAAGATCCCTAATGGACCAAATTAAGAATCATTCATAAATAAGGATTTCCCATTTTCCATATTTAATACAGCAGGTGCCATACAAATATCGCAATATGTAAGTAATAAAATAACTAAAAAGAGTTGGATTTAAAATAAGGTGCAGTTGAGTGTATATAGCAAAATAGAAGTGGTTCTCCCTTACTTTTGGTGAAAAGATGCAGCTAGTCCCTCTGTGTAAGAATACCTTTTTAAAAATGATTGCTTAGGATTCTTGATACATAACTCGTTTTTCGATTAGATCAAAATTTGCTCTACCATACATCGGTTTTTAAACGATTAATTTGTCCTTCCAGTACACCATTGTTCCATTCGTAACTTAAGGCGTTTTGGACAGCCTCATTCCGGCTCTTGATTATGTTGAGCCTCATTGTGATGTATCGGAATTCGGGAACCAACGATTTGAGAAAGAATCCGTTCCATTCGTTCGTTAAAATTATGGTTTAGATGCCAGCGGTCCGTCAGTTGCATCACTTTTCCATCTGATTCCTGAATGGCTTGTTTGAATAAGAGAGAACCGTCCCAGCTTACAATTTTAATGTTTTTATGTTTCTTTAACCACGACCTGACGGCGTCCGCATTAAGTTCTTCTAACAGGGCAATCGGTGATGTCTATCAGGATAAAGAAAAGAAAAAGTTGTAGTTTCTTAACAATTAAGTGTAAAAGATAGTATTTTTTATGCCTAATTTTTTTAAAAACCCCAACAAATATGTCAGAGCCATTTTTAAAACACCAACATTTATGATGGCTATAAAAAGAAAAAACACACCTCCTCGACTTAAGAAAGTGTGTTCTCACAACAATTTATGTATGGTGTCCCGTACTGGACTCGAACCAGTGACCTCCAACCTCTCAATTCGCCCTCATCTCCGCTCATTATGCCCTAAAATCTACTGTTATCAGGGTTTCAGGGCACTTCTTTTTCTTCTGGTTTCCGTAGATGTCGGTAGTTTTTCACCGTGTGTGACCAACTCTATGAACGAGTACTTCTTAACGATCATAATTTTGGAATCTTTTGAACTCATGGACGATCTCCAAAAAGGAAACTTTTAGAACCAAACGGAAAAACCCCAAAGAGGGTGGTTTAGAATAAAATTAGCTAGAAGTGAAAGCCAATTTCCTTTAAATCTGGACGCAGCTTCCCTAACCAGTACCAACTTAACCTTGAACTTTTTGATTACGTGCATTGGTTCAATCATATTCGCATTCACGGATCACTAGATTACTTAACACCGACTGAATACAAGTTAATAAACCTTTAAATATTTGTCCAATTTAGTGTTAACATACCAGAAATACCTGCTGATGAAAATGGATGTACATTCTTCTCTAAGTTTAGTTATATATTACTAACCCTTGGACACACTTAATGTTACTGGTATAAAAATAATCATCTATGTTTTAACTAAAGGAGGACTCAACAATGTCTCATGAAAATGACCAATCTATACAAACGAAAATGGAAAAACTTTTTATAAATACTTGTAGAACATGGCAAAACTGTACGGAATCAAACATTCAGACCTTCTTAGAACAATGCCAAGAAAATAATATAGACCCGCAATATTGTATGAGTTGGGTGGAAAAACATAAAACACAAATACCTGACTGGCAAGCAGTTTCAAAAGTATCTCTTGATTGGGTAAATCAGCATACTTCAACCGGATCTCCCATTTCATTTACTGAACATGATGATGATCTTTAATCAGTGTAGATTTTGCTCTCCACTTTAAGGTCTATCCCATGTATCTTCCTGGTTCGTACTGTATCCACCTGCTCTTTTTGCATTTCTTGAAGCTTTTTTCATTCTCCTCAATAATCCGGAGCAGGTGCTCTTTTCTAGCTTTTTAGCAGGTTTGGGCCGTTTTCTTGGAGGAAAATAAAATTGCTGATTCAAGCATTAAGCCATTCTCATCTCCTTTTCCAATATTCTTCTTTCATTCCCCGTACAAGGACTGCAATAATCATTTTTCCCTTATTCCGGCTGGTTTTCGCCGCCAATTTCAAAAGGTGAATACACTTCCTGATAATCAACGACAGTTATCATGCCAAGATAGCGTGATTATTATCATGACAATAGAATAACCATTCTCCTTTATTGTTTACTTCAAAATAAACGACATACTCTTCCCCAGGCTTCACGTGAATCAAATCTTTTACAATGGGATCATCATATTCTGTTCCATTTTTCGAAGCCACTTGAAAACGATGACCATGTAAATGCATAGGATGAGATGATTGGCTCTGTCCGGAATTCGTTATATTTACTTTCATTAAAAAAGGGAAACTCCTTGACAATAAATGCTGTTGACTTCTTCACATTAACCACCCCTTTGTTGCATTGATAACCACATTTAAACTCCGCCTACACATCTATTTTTTCATCACATATCTTACATATAAAATGAGAAGGGGTAAATTAAGATAAAAATGGGGTGATATCAATGGATAGAAAAAATAATGACTCTTATCCTTCCCCTTATCTGAAAGCAGAATTTCAGAATGAAAACAAACCCGAGAACGAAGAAGAAAAAACAGAAGATGAAAAGACGGGAGAGCAGCAAAGACTAGATCCGTGGACAGAATTATTGTTTGTAAGAAGATCCACTCCTCCTACTCCGGCTAAAGAATATCAAGACAAAGAAGATAATAACGACAAATGAAGCAGTGTATGGATCAAGGTCAGTCTATCACAGAGAGGAAAAGAAAGCGTCTAAGCACTCTTCGTTTAATCAGTCCGTATATTTTATTAATAAAAAGAGGTGAAGAAAGTGATTGCGAGCGTGACCAAATTCAACTAGAAATCATCGGTAATCATTTACGGATGTCCGTGGAGGACTCTGCCATCCTAGAAGAAAAAAATGATCAAAGCATGTCCCAGAGAAAAGAGCAATCTTTTCAAAGGATGGAACGTTTGATACCACTTCCATTACCTGTTTCTGAAAAGGACATAAAAACGACTTTTGAAAATGGCATATTAAAAATTTCTATCCCTAAACACAGAAACAGGAAGTTTATTGAGATAGATAATCAAAAGAATGAATAAATGGGTGTAGAGGGAAAAGAGCCAGATATAATATATCCGGCTCTTTTTCAGTAATATTTAATATTAGACAATCTACATGTTGCCCTCTTTTTTCAAAGTAAATCTGTCTAACGAATGTTATCCAGATTTTTTTCCATTAATGTAGAAACTTCTTGAAAGCCAAGTTTTTGATAAAGATGTTTTGCATGGTTTTCGGCAAATACATTCAATTGAACTTTTTTATAGCCTTGATCTTTCAATTGTTTGATTCCTTCCACACATAATTTTTCGGCAATTCCTTGATTACGATAGGAGGGTAAAACATACATTTCCGGAATGAATCCGACAACTTCATCCGTATAATAGTCTGTTGTTCTCCCTACTCCAATCCAGCCATTCATAACATTATCTTCACTATGAACAAGGTAATATCCACCATTATATAAAAACGGGGATATTAATTGGAGTGCCTTCTCTTTTCTCGGTACAACATGCCCTGTTGTTGCTTCTATTAATACTTCCAAAGACTGATTTAGTATTTCTTGTGTTTCCTTATAAGAAGCTTTTCTAATTGTCATTCTATGCACTCCTTGATAAAAACCATTTAAGAGGCCAGCCTGACCTGGAGGGGATAATTAAGGTATAACCAGGAGCTAATCTTTACTTCAGAAGGATTTGAAACAAAATCTAAGTTTTAATAACCTACTATGTCCTTGTATCCTCCTAGCAGTTTTTCTTGTTCTAATAGCTAATTTATAATAAATTCTATGAAAGAGAAAACTAGTAAATGAAGTTTTTTAATTGCTTTCATCTAAAACCACCGAAATTCGATATATACGTTTTTCATATATTGGCTAAAGAATGATTCCCCACTCACCCTCCACACTATTTTGACAAGATCCCTTTTATGATCTATTTTTTTATAAATTTAGAAAACATTGGGCTTACCTGATTGTATATCTTCATCACTTGTTGAGCAGTTGTTGTAATCTTTTCAACGTCCAATTTCCCATCAGACGTTTGAAACGTAGATAATATATTTGACTTAGGGTGCACATACTGGCCTTGGTTATGAGGTGGGATATGCCATGGAGGCATTGGTCTTCTTGGTGGCATTGGTCTTCCAGGATACATAACACCATAACACCTTCCTTAATTGATTTTTCTATATATTATTCAAAAGAAAAATGGATGGGAAGATATCTGCCTTATGGAAGAGCACAAAAAGACTTCGTCACGTGTCCGTGATAAAAGCATACTGTATAAGATGAAATTATAATTAGGGGTATTGGAATGGGTGTCATTAGAACAGACAAGTGGCTACTAGATTGGTATGATGAACCAATCAAAATATGTGAACAGTTAAAAACCAATTTAATGGTGTTTACCCCCTTCGAAATATATCAGTACTTCACTCTACACGGAATGTATCGTCGCACTTTGCAAGAAGGGAATGAACGCATAAGAAACCTACAGAAAAATAAAGTGTGGGAAAAGGAAAAACAACAGATTGGAGTAACATGACGACCAACGGGAGAGCGAAAGCGTTCCTTGACAAACGCAGCAAATGGGCGATCCTATCTCAAGACAAAAGAAGAGGAAAAAGTTTGATCATCCTAGAAAAAGAGAGTATCTGTCCAAATTCAGGGGTTAATCCGATCGTGTCGAGCACAAGAAGGTAGATAAAACAAGACTTCCTACTAAAACATCAAATGGATTTCCCCTTTAAAACTCATCCCTTGAGCATCCATTTTAAAAAAGGGGTATCTGCTTATTATTGAAACGAGCCCATTCTGTTATTTATACATTTTGATGATTTTTATCATCATCTTTGCTGCCACACTATGCCCATAAAACTGATTAATTGTTCCTGTAAAGTAAAGATCAGTCTTTGGGTGGTAAAACGAAAAAGCACCTGTTTGTCCCCAATGTCCGATTAATCCACCTTTTACTTCTTTAAGTGATATGGGCTGACTTGCTATACCAACACCATAAAAAAATAACCCTGGGCCAAAAAGAATTTTCCATTTTTTAAGCTCATTGAAATATTCTTTCGGAAAGAAGTGTCCATTTATAAATGCCTTTAGAAAAATCATCGATTCTTTCGCCGTGGATACAATTCCTCCTTCAGGCCCTATAGATGACATATATTTAGGCAGGTGGATTTCTCTGTCTTTGAAAAAGAAAGGAGCCGGACGTGTATCGTTCACATCATCAAATAAGTACGTTTCCTCTAACTTTAATTCATCAAAAATAAATTCCTTGAAAACCGTATGAATGTCTTTTTCTGTTATCGTTTCAATAATCTTTCCTAAAAGCTGATAATTTGTATCGGAGTATTGAGCTCTTTTTCCAGGAGGAAATTTAGGTTTTTTCTGTTTTGCACTTGTTATTGTTTTTTCAAAACCCCAACTTTGATCTTTTCCTGCTGTTAACGCTGCAATCACATCAGAAGAAAAGTAATCAGGTATTCCTGATGTATTGGACATTAAATGTTTAATCGTTATTTCTTTCGAGTAATCTATCCCTTTTAATAGATGGAGTTCGTGTAGAACGTCATTAGAAAGATATTTGGAGATTTTGTTTTGAAGATGCAGACGATTCTCTGATTTTAATTTTAGCAAGACCGCTGTGACATATAATTTTGTTACACTTGCGATGAAATAGGGTTTATCTGCAGTTAGATTTCCAGCGCTACTAACAAGAGGTAAAGAGTTATCTCCCTTTTCCACACATAATACAGCACCATATATGTTTTTCTTTGATACAGCAGTTGACACGACCCCATTAAGAAATGATTGATTCATTGTTTTTAACAATAGCTGTAACCCCTTATCATTATAATGGCTTACCATTAGCACCTTTTTACGTCGGGATAACTATCCCCAAAACACCAATACTTCAAATATCAAAATTCCAATTGGGGACTAGCGAAAACATATTGACAGGTTCCCTACTATTTTATTTTCTTAAGACAACTTCACTTATTTGTTTTTTTACGATGGTAACCAACACCAAGAGCCCCCATAAAAATAACAAAGATCGCCACCAAAATACTTATATCCATATGTTTAAATTAACTTCCTATTTGCCACGTTAATTTTATTTTATCAGTCATTTCTAATTATTATGAATATAATGCCTAATTTTCTCTTGTTGTTAAGTGAATGACGATGAAAAGCCGTTTTTTTCCGTTTTAACACTGGTCTAAATTCCAAGAAGTACGTATTACTATGAAGCTAAAATCCGTGATGACCACACTGAAAAGTTGACGGCTTTAATTGTAAAAATCTAGACAGTCGAAATATACCATTGCCCAATATAAACCTTCTAAAGCTGCTTGTAACGAATCAGAGGTAGGAAACGCTTTAAACCGAGAATTTAACCAAGACGAAGATCTGAAGGTGATTGTGAGCGATTTAACTTATGTTCGCGTCCAACAGAAATGGCATTACATCTGTGTTCTTGTCGATTTATATAACCGTGAAATCACCGGCTACAGTGCTGGCCCTCATAAAAACGCAGCTTTCGGGCTTTAGAGAATCGAATATTTTGTTTTGGTCATTCTGTCACCTCCTTACTTTGATTCCCCTTCATCTTTTTTTATTATCCTCTTTTAGCCATTGTAATACATCAGGGGTCACAATAATAAGTGCTCCATAAATAAACCATTCCCATTTGAAATAAATAATATCAACCCCCCCTAAGAAGATATACCCCAATAAAAGAAGGAAGGCGGCAATTGCTTGCCAACCCTTCGTTTTCTTTTTATAACTTTCATTTCGTTTATCCTCCTTTGTCTTCTGCCATCAAGATGTTTGCCCATTACCGTTAAATGCAAAAAAGTACTAATATATGAAAGGGGCGATTCTAATTGGATAAGAAAGTGTTCACGTCTCGACCTTTTGATATTGAGATAGGTGATTTTGTTGTTGTAGAAACGACTTGCGAGGCTTTTATATGAAGGGACTACGCCTATTCGAATTTTCATAGCCATTATAGCTTTTTGCTGGGTTAAACCTTGCGGGTACTAATATCTGCAGAGTAGCTTTTAGCAGCTGCAGTGATTTCAATCACAGTTCTTTCGGTCATTGAACGGCGCCAAAAAAAGTCAGAACCAAATAATTAAAAGGAGTTTCTTCGGTTATCTTCTCTGCTATTTATCATATACTACTTCCGTTCTTTGGTTTATTTTTAACATGATTAACTATTGAGACAATAGAAAAAAGAAGGTACCGTCAATAAGTTTGTGTAATGTTTTTAGAGTATCCTAAGAATAACTTCTTGAGTTTTCTTACAGAGGGAAGGTTATTCTTCGTTCTGACCTTCCCCGTATCGGTTCGTGAACATTTTTTTT
>NZ_JBHFQG010000065.1:0-8609 GCF_041949975.1 Alteribacillus sp. JSM 102045
ACCTTTGTTTCTAATGGATGAATGTATTTCTTAAATACAGTTTTTGTGGTATGATTGTCCATGCTATCTCCTTATAGTTAGAGATTTGGACTGGACTACCACTCTCTAATTATAAGGTTTTTTTATGCATTTTGTAGTTATAATTCACAATATTGACAATATTAGAAATGTGTTATTTCGCTTGACATTTTTATTTTATTTTCCTGCAACACTAGTGTAATTGCCTAAACAATTAAAAAGCGGCCAGCCTTTACCGGCAGCCGCTTTTTTTATAATTTTTTTTATTCTTCCATCAACATAGCTCGTTGAAGAAACAGAGCAAATTGTGAACGTGTTACATCTTCTCCTGGACGGTACGGATCTTGATTGGTCAACCCGCTTTGATATAACGTATTGATCGCATCATAATTCCAGAAGTCGGAAGGAATGTCTTCAAATTCATGGTCTTCCGAATACTCCGGCAGCTTATCTTCAAAGGCCGCGGCCAAGACAGATGCCATTTGCGCTCTTGTCATATTTTCATTAGGGCGGATTTTTTCACCGCTGCCTGTCATAAGGCCATGGTATTCCACGGTTTTCATCGTTTTATAACCTAAGTCATCTTCTTCTATGTCGGTTGCTTTCAATTCGTAATCATCTGGAACATTAAGCTCAAGTGCTTTAGACAGCATAGAAGCAGCATGCCTTCTTAAAATCGGTTCATTTGGGCGAAATGTTCCATCCGGATAACCGCTGATAATATCTCGTACTTCTAAAAATCCAACCGCTTCAACGAGCTCTTGTCTTTGAACATCAGAAAATGCCGTTACTTCCCCGTCACGAACATACGAACTTGCCATGTAGCCGTGAATATCCGCATAATAAAACGGATAATATCCAAAGTGATTATCTCTGTTATCATCATGTTCTAATTGCCCTTCCACGGAAAGTGGAGTATAAAGGAAAACATCTCCCAGTATTCTCGAAGAAGTTGTTGGTTCTTCGCGAAAATTAATAGTAGACCCGGCATCCTCAGAGTAACTGTAAACCTTGTCTCCTTCTTCAAATATTTGCAAGGAGCGGGTGGTTTGTTCGGTGGTGAGATGCAGTTGCTCATCTGCGAATCTCATTCTATTTTCATCATCACGGTACTCTGCTTCGAACTCCGGCAACTCAAAGCTTTCAAACTCTAGTAAATTAGCTTCTGCTATCGTTTTATAGAGATCATCCTGGTAGGTACTGGAATTCTCGATCGGATCATTTCGACGATCCAGACCATTATAAGCCAGAACAGCAAAATACCAGTTTTCAAGAATCTCTCTGTCACCATCGTTTACGCTGGGAATAATATTTCCGGACCAATCCCATTTTTCATTTAACAATTCTGCACCGATTTCAATGTTATAAACTGTGTCTCTTTCAAGTCTTTCCCGGTCGACCTGGCGGTTTTCCAGATCATCCTCATTTAATGTGACCTGCATCATCCCAATGCCGCCATCTTCGTTTTCATTTCTTATGGTGTTTCCATACTCATCAAATTGACGCATACCTGTTTCTTCATAGGCGATTGCTTTTAAAATTTCCGGCGGGATATCGTGATCTAATGCCGTTTCTGTTAACAAGTCTTTCTTCTCTTTATATGATAACTCTTCTTCCCCTGGTGTTCCTGTGTCCTCGTCTTCAGCTAGAGCTGGTGTGCTCACTAACACAGTGGCTGCTGCCAGGGTTGCAGCTGCAAACCATTTTTTCATGCTTTTGACCCCCTTCTATGAAACTATTATCATTATATCGAATGTTCCATACTCTTCCAATCTTCTTTTACCGAAAAACGTCTAAAGAGTAATGAAATACCAACAAAAAAAATGATATACTGAAAAAAGTCTATGGATAGATGCTCGATATAATAAGGAGAGAACAACATGATTGATTCATTGAAAAAAATAATCGGAGACGAACAACAACGCCGATTAAAAAAATATAAAAAAGTCGTAGAACGGATTAATAAGCTTGAACCTCACATTGAAACACTATCAGATGAAGAGCTCCATCAAAAAACAAATGAGTTTAAAGACCGGCTTCAAAACGGCGAAACCGTGCAAAAACTAAGGGAAGAAGCTTTTGCTGTGGTCCGTGAAGCTTCACGGCGCATTTTAGGACTTCGGCATTATGACGTTCAGCTGCTCGGCGGTTTAACTTTAAATGACGGAGACATTGCCGAAATGGCAACCGGAGAAGGGAAAACGTTAGTTGCCTCCCTGCCGAGCTACCTTCGTGCATTAGAAGGAAAAGGGGTTCATGTAATCACAGTGAACGAATACCTGGCCCGCCGTGACCGCGATCTTATCGGCCAAGTTCACGAATTTCTTGGACTGAGCGTAGGACTAAACGTTCCCAGGCTAGCTAAAGATGAAAAGAAAAAAGCTTATGAAGCAGACATAACATACGGAGTCGGCAATGAATTTGGTTTTGACTACTTAAAAGACAACATGGTTTACAATTCTTTTGAAAAAGTACAGCGCCCGTACCACTTTGCTATTATAGATGAAATTGACAGCGTTCTGGTAGATGAAGCTAAAACTCCTCTTATCATCGCTGGAAAAACGCAAGTAAACCCTAGTCTTTACCAAATTTGTGCCAAGATGGCCCGCAGCTTTGATGCGGAGAGAGATTACTTATATGATCCTATTTCAAAGTCTGTCAGTTTATCAGATCACGGCATAACAAAAGTAGAAAGAGCATTTGGAATTGATAACCTTTACGACCTTGAACATCATACGCTTTATCATTTTGTTCTGCAGGCGCTGCGCGCACGGGTGATGTTTAAACGCGATGTCGACTACATCGTAAAAGAAGGCGAGATCAAGCTGGTTGATATGTTTACCGGCCGGATTATGGACGGGCGTACTTTCAGTGACGGGCTGCACCAGGCTTTAGAAGCTAAAGAAGGCCTTGAAATTACAGAAGAAAACAAAACACAGGCTCAAATTACGGTCCAAAACTATTTTAGAATGTACCCGGAAATCAGCGGAATGACCGGTACTGCTAAAACAGAAGAACAAGAATTTAGAAATCTGTACGGCATGGATGTTATCCAGATTCCTACGAATAAACCGAGAATTCGAGAGGATCGAAAAGATATAATATTTGCCACCGCTGATGACAAATACCGTGCTGTAGCAGAAGAAGTAGAAAAACGTCACCAAAAAGGACAGCCTGTATTAATTGGAACCTCTTCTATCATTCAGTCCGAAACGATGGCACGCTACCTGGATGAACAACAAATGCCTTATGAGCTGTTAAATGCCAAAAGCGTGGAAAAAGAAGTTCAGTTAATATCTCTTGCAGGGCAGAAAGGCCAAGTGACGATTGCGACCAATATGGCTGGCCGCGGAACCGATATCATGTTAGGAGAAGGTGCAGCAGAACTCGGCGGCTTATTTGTGCTTGGTACAGAACGGCATGAGAACCGCCGGATAGATAATCAGCTGAAAGGGCGTTCCGGCCGCCAGGGAGATCCAGGAGAAACCCAGATGTTTATTTCCCTCGAAGATGATATGCTGCTTCGCTTTGGAGAAGAAGACATTGATAAATTACAGGAAAAATTACAAACGGATGCGAACGGCATAGTATTAAACGAAGAAGCGCATGACATAGTAAACCTGGCCCAAGAAATGTGCGAAAATGCCAATGCCTCTTTTCGAGAATACACGCTAAAACTTGATGATATTGCAAACGAACAACGAAACGTCATTTATACGCTTCGTGATAAAGTACTCGAACGAGAGGATCCGCTCAGCACCTGGATGGACATGGTGCAATCGAGTACGAAAAAACTTGTGGACAGCTACTGCGGTGACGAATACCTACCGGAAGATTGGAACATCGAAGAGCTGCAAAGCCGCTTGAATCATATTGTGCTTGACCCGAAAATAAAGCTTCCAAAAAATGCAGAAGACCGCCGGGAAATCTTGGAAACGACAGAAGAAAAAACAGAAGAATATTTGAAAAAAGTAGAAGCCTTTCGTAAAAAAAGCGGTGTCCAGACCCAGGCCCGAAAAGTGCTATTAACCACCATTGACCGCCACTGGCTGAGCCATCTTGAAGAAATGACGAGGTTAAAAGAAGGAATCGGACTTCGAAGCTATCAGCAGGAAGACCCTATGCGCGTCTTTACTCGAGAAGGATATGAACTATTTGCAAGAATGTACGATATGATTGAACAAGATGCTTCTGTTCATTTATCTAAATTAATACGACCATTAGTGCTTCCAGAAGAGGTGAAAAAATAATGCTCCCATTTTTTCGTAAAAAAGGAAACGGAAAACCGAAAATGGAGGGAAATGAAACGACTGTTTCCTCCGAAGAACTTTTAAATGAAACAAGTGATACAGAAGAATCCGGGCAAAATGTAGATACTGATCTTTCCATTCATCCGGAGTGGACGATTTCTAAAGAAGATCAATATGCCTTTCAGTTTTTAAATATGGAATGTCCTCCGTTAAAACCGAATCAAATTTCGCTTTCCGGGATCAGTCTTCAGGAAGAAAAGGACGGCAAATACCAGGTAACTGCTTTTATTCGCAACAGCTTGAATAAAACCATCAAGCTTCATGAAACAACACTCGTGCTTCTAGACGGCAATGATAAGGTACTCGGAAGAAAAACCATGGACTTATCTCAAGCAGGCGAAATTCCAGGAAAGAGCAGCCGTCCCTGGAATTTCACCTTCACAGAAGCAGATCTATTTACCAATGATCTTCCGGCAGAGGGATGGAAGCTCGCTTTTCAGCTGAAGCCATCTTCTCGTAAACACAGTCTTTCTCTAGAAAACAGCTGGGAACAGTCGCTTGCGGAAAAAGATAAAGCAAAGCTGCAGGAAATGGTAGAAAACTTAACTCCGCCAAAACCTGGTGAGGTTAACTTTATGGGGTTAAAAGCCATTCGAAAAGAAAACGGCGACCTGCACGTCACAATGTTAGTTCGTAATGGAAGCAATAAAAACATCACACTCGAACAAATTCCACTTCAAGTAGAAGATGCGAGCGGTCAAACCGTTGCAAAAGGCGGCTTCACTCTTGATCACTTTGAAGTGAAAGCAAACACCAGCAAGCCGTGGACCTTTATTTTCCCACAAGAACTGGTGAGTGATGAAGAAATTGATTTGAGCACATGGAAAGCATATCCGGTTCAAAAGAATGCAAAACATTAAATATAGGCATACTCCCCTTTCTGCTCCTGGCAGAAGGGGTTTTTTCATCGACCAGATCGGTAGTGGTATTAAGTCAGGGAACCGGGTGGGATTATAGTGTGGTATTGGGAGTTGTTCAATTTGCCGGTTTATGCACTCGGTTTGGTTGTATTTACCTGACTTTTTGGGTTTTATGCACAACTTCCGGGAACTTATGAACAAAATTCACGCCTTTATGAACAAAATCACTCTCTTGATTCCATATTTTGTAAGAAATGTGAAAGGGCCAGACCCCAATACAGGCCATAAGAACAAAAGCGCAAGCGCCCTGTTCAGCCTCGACAGGTAAATGTTCTTCAGTCATGAAAGGCGCTCTTTTCCTTTCATGACTGGAGGTTATTTAACCCCGAGAGGCTGGGCGCTGAAGCTAGACGCGGATCAAACAATATGGTGATAGTTATCAACAACTTGTAAAAACATAATTTCCTAAACAACAAAAAAGCTCCCAACCTGGCGGAAACCCGCAGGATCAGGAGCTATAATTTTTCACAAATCTTCTAAAGCACGTTTCATAAAGGTAGCAAACTGAGCTCGTGTGACAGCCTCACCCGGACGGAAATCTCCGTCACTTCCGCGGCCGATTCCGTGTGCCGCCAGCGCTTCAATTTCCTCGTATGCCCAGTAATCGGAATCTACATCGTTAAACGTATTATTCGTGTCGCTTTCCAGGTCAAACGCGCGTGTGAGAATGACAGCCATTTGTGCACGAGTTAAATCTCCGTTCGGACGGAATTTTTCGCCATCGCCGCGCATTAGGTCTTCATCCGCTACGGCTGCAATGACAGAGTAAGCATGGAAATCACTATCTACATCTGAAAAACCAGGATCTGGACGATTATCACGGTCAAAATCAAATGATCTAGAGAGCATGCTTGCTGCTTGCGAACGTTTCAGCTTCATACCTGGTCTATAAGTGCCGTCTTCATATCCGCTGACAATGTTACGTTCGGCAAGATATTCAATCTCGCTTGCTGCCCAGTAATTACTGCTTACATCACTAAACATGGCAGGAGCGGTAACGTCTACTGGTATTTCTATTTCATTTGCAGCAAGCTTTGCCGTAATCGTACCGCTTCCTTTTTCACTGCCTGCCGTAAAACGGCCGCTGCTGTTAATCGTTCCAATATCTCCGCTAATTTCCCATTCAATTCGATCTGAATCAAACAATAGTTTTTCCCCATTGGATAATTCAGGACTAGCAGACAGTGTTACGCTGTCCCCTGTGCTAATGTTTACTTCCGATTGAGATAAATTCCATGAATCAAACGTATCCGTCACTTTTACTGAAGTAGAACCAACTTGGCTGCCGTTAAAGTTAGCTTGAATACGTCCTTCCCCTGCTTCTTCTGCGGTAAACGTGCTATCACTCATAGAGCCTGTGCTGTTACTGACACTCCATGTAATATCACTGCCGTTTACCTTTACAGGATTATAATATTCATCCATGCCGTAGGAATAAGACATATCAATTTCGTGTCCAACCAGAAGCGTGCCGCTTTCTCTCGAAAGTACAAGACGTGCTAAGTCAGACGTAGGTGCTGTACTTACTGCTTGAAGGGTGGATGAAACAGAACGCTCACTTCCTGCAGAGAGATTGTTCATTACATTCGCAAATTCGTCTCCGTGTTGTCTTGCTACTAATGTCGTTGAACCGCCGCCATCGAAGTTCAATGCCCGGTCGACACCTAAGATTTTCATATATTGTGCAAGTTCCCCGATATCTGCTCTATCAAGTGTTACCATATAAGCCGTATCACCGGAATCGTCCACACCTACAGCAGTACGTGCTGTTTTAGATGTATAGCGCCAGCTCGACGGATCCATGGTAATGTTTACTTCCCCATTTCGAACGAGCTGTGGACCGCTTCCGAGAATAAAGGAGGCATCTTTCCAGCGGTCATTAATAGAAGCTCCCACTGTAATGGAGTCGCCTTCTTTTACATCTTTTAACTGATCATATTTATCACCGCGAGCTGAAACAACAAATCCATGAGACGGGATCGGTGAGTTTCCGTCTTCACTGTATCCGCGGACTGCTGAAACAGTGCCGCTGATTTCATCGCCAAATGAAAAGCTGCCAGGATTTCCTGATGCATTTTCCACTACAATTTCCATTCCGTAAGAGTTTGTCCCTGTCCGATCATTTATGTAAGAAGAGGTAAACAGTACAGCTTCATTATCCCGGCGGGTATTATTAATGTTATTAACAGAAACTGTTTTTCCATTCACTTCTGCAGAAACTTTTGCATCATACTCACCGATCGAAACTTTTCCGTTGCTTCTTTCTCCAAACACAATCGATTCGCTCCGATAATGCTCTCTGCCTTCTGATATCTGGCCAAAACTGATGATTTCATTCTCTTTTGTAATAATACTAAACGGAAGCTGAGTAGAACCGGCTCCCATGTCAAAGAATGAAGCATTCACAGCGCCTACTACTCTATTACCTTCTGTTGTGGCGTTTCTAGCTTGCTGAGACGTAGTTTGAAGCTGATTAAGCGGGTTTGGAACCCCAATATCCAGTTTACTATGTTCATTCGTTAAATCTACTGTTAAAACATTTGCACCGGCACTTGAATCGCTTTCATATAAAACACCCGGACTTACTTGAAAAGACGATGCTCCCGCTCCCTGCGCTGCGGTAAAAAACAGCATCATCGAAAGCGCCGCCGTAACTCCGCGTTTTATTACAGTGTTTACATTCATTTTTCTAAATCCTCTCCCAGTATGTAAAATTCTATGAATCTATGAAAAAATACTAATAGTAGAATATTCCAATTGTCGGATAGTGTCAATTCTATTAGAACAATTAGAAAAAAAGTTTTAAGTATATTTCGCTAAAAAGACGGCTGGTTTGAGTAAAATCGAACTCTGTAGATTTTTACTCCACCTCTGTTGAGGGCGCAAAGCGTTTCACATACGAACAAAAGAGCAAGCGCCCTGATCAGCCTCGACAGGAAAATGTTTTCCAGTCATGAAAGACGCTCTTACTTCCACAGGATGTGGTGACTTCTGCGTTGCACTTTCGTCGCCAAAAACGTCACGTCCTGTGACAACGTCGAACTGGCTTGCACAGGATGTGCTGACTTTTGCGTTGCGAACACGATGTTCGCGATTCTAGCAAAAGTTCCTTAAACCGTCTTGGGCCTCCGAGAGGCTGGGCGCTGAAGCTAGACGCGGATCAAACAATATGGAGATAGTTATCCACAACTTGTAAAAACATAATTTCCTAAACAAACAAAAAAACGAGCAGCCTGAACTGCCATAGCTAAATGAGACAGATATAAAACACCTGCTAGGCTGCTTTGACTCCAAACTCTTTTGGAGTAAGGTAGCCTAGTTTTTCTTGTATTCGCTCTTCATTATAGTGTTGAATATATTT
>NZ_JBHFQG010000066.1:0-8337 GCF_041949975.1 Alteribacillus sp. JSM 102045
AAGCATCTTTATCGGTAGACGGAATCACGTCACCTACTTTTCTCATGCCTTCTCCTGCATAATAGCGAAGAATAGCTACCCCGCGAGCCGTTTCCCCTTTTGCTTCCGGGAATGTTTTTCCCATTTCTCGCGTCATCATTTCAGCAATATCATCTACACGGGATTCCAAAACGTCCGCCACTTTATACAAAAAGTTTCCGCGTTCTGGTGCAGCAAGCTTTCTCCATGGTGTTTGAGCTTCTTTTGCTGCGGCCACGGCTTTGTCCAAGTCTTCACGAGTTGATTTTTGAAAATGACCAACAATATCATTATTATTGGCCGGATTCATAGACTTTTGCAGATCATCCGTTTTTCCTTTTAACCATTCCCCACCAATATAATTTAAATAGGTTTTTACTTTTGTATTAATTGTCACTTTACTCAACCTTTCAATTTTTATATTACCAATTAAGATAAAATTATGCCCTTAATAATGAAATATAGGGTTCTATTTTTAATTAAGTTTATAATTAAATGTAAAAACGATTTGGATCAATCTTTTCACGAAGTAACACTAATTCATTTCCGGTTGGCTGAGGAGTCTCTGAAACGTTATCACCTATTTTGAGATCCCATTCAACTAAATCCTTAATTTCTTCTATGGATACCCCTGGATGATAGTGAGCCAAGTACATTTCTTTGGTTTCTTCTTCAAAGCGGTAAACACCTTTATTTGTAACTACACAAACAGGTCCAGTATTTGGAGGTAAACCAGCTCTCTCCCTGGCACCAGGACCATTTATATAACCAGGCGATGTCAAGTAATCAACTCTTTTAGCAAATCGTTCCTTTCGGTCTTGATTTAGAATAATAATACTTTTTTTTGCATAAGAAGCAATATCATTTGCTCCTCCACTACCCATTAAACGTACTTTTGGATTTTCATAAGGTCCTATACAAGTAGAGTTCAAATTTCCAAATTGATCAATTTGGGCGCCACCTAAGAAACCAACATTAACCTCCCCACGGACCAGCATTGCTGTAACTTCTGGTAAACCTGTAGCCATATCAGAATTGGCACTTAATGTTAAATCGTCAACAGCTTGAGGCAATGAATCAGGAGGTGTTAGCCTGATATTACCAGTCTCTGTGATTAATGAAACCTCAGGAGCATGTGAAACCTGAGCCAAATAGGTAGACACTAAAGGAAGGCCATACCCTGCAAAAACAATATCTTTATCCTTAATTTCACGTGCAGCAGTTACAATCATCAATTCATTCAAAGAAAAATTTAATAGTTGAGTTTTTACATTAATTTCTGTCAAGCTAATCACCTCCATCCATAATTAATAGAACTGCTTAATATCGGTTCTTTTAGTCTTAGATCTTCAATTTTGCTATAACCAAATTTTTTGACATAATATTCAATGTAATCGTTACGATCTTCGATGTTATAGACCCACTCTTTTAAGAATGCTTCATGACTCTCTTGTTGCCGTGAAGCAGCTCCTGAAACATTAATTCTATAATCCCAATCAGACTGATAGAAACCTGGCATATGAGAGGGATGAGCACCCCACGGTTCGTGTACAACAGAAGTGATTTTTAAACCAGGAAGCATGGTACGGTTAGGGTCATTTCGAATAATTTCAGCCGAAACCAATTCCTCACATGTTAAAATTACTCGTTTTGCTGCCATACCTGCGATTTCATCTAACGATAATGCTCCCCATCGATGGACGTTACCAAATTCGTCTGCCCGTTGAACATGAAGAATAGCAACGTCTGGTTGAATACCAGGCACAACAGGCGTTTCCTCATCTTTTTCTGAAAATGGATTATCTGTATAGCGAATAATTTCGTTATATTCAATTAAATCAGACCCTACCATTCCTTTCACTGGTACAAATGGAAACCCATAGTAGCCCCCTAATAACATGGATACAATAGTCATATTATTGAAATCATGGATTTTTAATTTTCTTGGAATTCCCTTTAGTGCTCGACGTATGGCATGGCTTCCTTTTGTTGCATCATTTCCTATCCAGCTTAAGTAAACTTCATCTACACAACCAGCAGCTATTAGATGATCTCCAATTTCACAACTAGCCCCACTTATTAATTTAATTAATTTATTTTGGCGAATTATTTCATGACTTGCAGAATAGGGAACATTCCCCTGCCATCCGCTGGTATAAACTAAATCACCATCATAAATGTTTCTGCTTACTGCATCTCTTAAGCTTGTAACTTTACTCAAATTTCCACCTCCTCTAATAATAATAAAGGGGAGTCGCCTTGAATCGAGAGTTGATATATCCTTTCCACATCTCTTTCTGTAACCTCTCTTGGGTTAATTGCTATATTTCCACTCTTGAAGGTATCTTTAATCATTTTTGGAATGTGTGATTCCTTTAACCCTAACTCTTTAAATGACTTTGGAATTCCGAGTTCACCATTTAAATTAATGATTTCTTTAACTCCATCTTTAGCAGCTGTGTTAATGCTGCTTTGTTGTTCTTTTACTTCTAGCTCTCTAGCCACCTGAGCATATACATTAGGGGTTCCAACTAAATTAAAGCTCATTACGTAAGGTAAAAGTATTGCATTAGCTGTTCCATGGGGAATGCCTGCATAGCTACTGATCGGATGTGACATGGCATGAACAAGCCCTAACCTGGATAACGTAAACGCTATTCCTGCAAGAGTGCTAGCATATAATATTTTTCCTAAAGCATGTCGATCTCCATCAGTTGCAAGTCTTATATATTTTTTAACATCCCTTATCGCTTGAATTGCACAAGCATTTGCATACCAATTATCTACCTTGTTTGTTAAAGCTTCTATAGCATGAGTTAGAGCATCCATACCTGTGGAAGCTACAAGATTAGGTGGAAGCGTATTCAATAAATCAGGATCAAGAATCGCTACTTTTGGTATAAGAAGCGTGGAAATAAAAGGCGATTTAAAGTGGTTTTCATCCGTTATAACTGTTACATTGGTAACTTCTGATCCTGTGCCACAAGTAGTAGGTATTGCTATTAAAGGTGGGAGTTGATTTTTTACTTTATCTGGTCCAGCGTAACTCATTAACGGTTCAGGATTTGTTGCTAATAAAGCAGCCCCTTTGGCACAATCTATAGAACTTCCTCCCCCAACAGCTAAAATACCATCACAATTTTTTTCTATAAATAAATTTTGAGCGTTAGTTACACACTCTTCATCTGGGTCTGCCTTTACTTGATCATATATTATGTTCGAAATATTCTTATTATCTAAACTTTCTGTTATTTTATCAAGCAATCCTGAACTAACTATTCCTTGATCTGTAATAATTAAGACGTTGGTACAGTTAAAGGTTTTAAATTCAGTACCAACCTTTAAACTACTTCCAGTTCCATATTCTATACGAACAGGAATGTATATTGAAGACATGACTTTCACCCTCTCCGCATTCTTGTAATGCTCATTTAGTATATTTTTATATTAATCATATAAATTCATAATTAGCATCCTACTAGTTTAGATATTGTTAACCTTTGAATTTCTGAAGTCCCTTCTACAATTTCTAATAACTTAGCGTCCCCAAGCATTTTTGAAACCCGATGTTCCTTAGATAAACCAATACCACCATGAATTTGGATGGAATCCTGTACCACAGACATTGCCATTTCGGTAGCATAAAGTTTAGCCATTGAAGATTCTTTACGAAAATCTTCGTCTTTATCTGCTAATAAAGCAGCCTTATGTACCAACAATCTTGCAGATTCAATTTTTGTGGCCATATCAGCAATTTTGAATGAGATTCCTTGGAATTTTGATATTTGATGGCCAAAAGCTTCACGAATTTTTGCATATTCAAGAGCTTCTTCATATGCGCCTTGCGCTACTCCTACTGCGCATGCGGCAATGCTTATTCGACCATAGGTAATAGATGTTAGCAATTGTTTAACGCCAGTACCTTGTTCTCCCACTAAATATTCATCTGGTATATTGGCATCCTCAAATGTTAGTTCACGGCTATCTGCTGCTTGCCATCCTATAGTGTGAATTTTTGGACCTACAACATATCCTGGTGTCTCTCGAGGAATAATAAAGCTGGAGGTTTGTTTTTTTCCATTCTCAGTACCTGTAGCTGCTGCAATTACAGAAAATTTATTGAGTTCATTTCCAGAATTTGTTATGAATAGTTTATTTCCATTAATCATCCAACCATTTTCTTTTTTTATAGCTTTTGTCTTCATTGCTGATGCATCAGATCCGCCTGATGCTTCGGTTAAACCAATAGAGGCAATTCCTTTTCCTGCAATAATTGGAGCTAACCATTTATTTTTTTGTTCTTCAGACCCAAATTTACTGAGGATGGTTAGTGGTGAGCTGTTAGCCATAACTATAGCAGCAACTGAAGCATCAACCCTGGCTAATTCTTCTAATACATTTGAGAAGCAAACCATCCCCTCTCCCATTCCACCGTATTCTTCAGGATATTGAATTCCAAATACCCCTAGCTCTCCTAACTTTTGAATAATTTCAGTGGGAAACTCACCGTTGTGTACATATTGATCAATAACTGGTGCAATCTCCTGTTTTGCAAAGTCGCGAATTACTTTTACTAACATTTCTTGTTCTTTGGTTTTTTCAGTAATCATAAAAACCCTCCTTGATAAGATTTAATTTATGAGATATATAGTTAAGGGATAAATAATTATCCCTTAATTCTAGAACTATAACTTAAATCGGATGAGTATCCTAAGTTTCGAGAGACTTGATACGTCGCTTCTCCCAGCTTCTCAATATAATCTTGTTCATTAGACATGATTCGAACTGTTGGAGCACATATACTAATAGCTGCAGAAATATTCCCATCTTTTCCAAATATAGGTGCTCCCAAGCAAGATACACCGCTTTCAAATGTTTCATAAGATAAATAAAAACCTTTTTCTCGAATCTTAGACAATTCTAATTGAAGCATGTCAGGATCAACTGTTGTATGGGGGGTGAACGATTGCAACTTTTCATTAGATAAATATTTATCTACGAAATCAGGATTACTGTATGCTAAGAGTACTTTTCCCAGGGCTGTAGAATATGGTGGAGAAGTTAGTGATAAATGAAATTGCAATCGTAATCCTGAATCATTGCCTGTGATACGGTCGAGCAAAACAACAACATTGGAATCTAAAACACCTAAATGTACCAATTCCTTGGTATTAGAAGCTAGCTTTTCCAAGTAGGGACGAGTAATTTTTCTAACGTCCATTCTCTTTTCAAAAGATGAGCGTAACTCTAAACACGACAAACCAAGACTATAAGTTCCTGTTTGAGTATCCTTAGATAAAAACTCTTTTTCTTGTAAAGTATCTAGCAACTTTGACAAGTAGCTTTTTCGAACATCTAATAACTCTGCAATCTCCCCTAATGTTAGTTCATCATGTTTTCTAAATAACAATAAAACATCTAATGCATGAGCTACATTTCCATAAGAGCGATTTTGAGTACCCACTAGATTCACACCTTTCCTCTAATCTTTTACCATGATATTTTCCATTTTATATCTCAATCTAATTTTTTTGTTTGATTTTGTTTTGATTTTTAATTGGTGAACGGTATTCACTAATCAAAAAACTTAAAAATATATAAGTAAATTCTTAGATATTAATACTTGTTTGCCTTTCTGAATACAGAATAAATCATTAAATCAGAAAAAGCAAATATTTTTAAGGTTTTTATTTTTTTGAATTTTATGTCTTGACTGATATTTATAGATATAATAAGATTCAACTCAAGTCCATTTGGTAAACATCGTTCACCATAAAAACAAAAAGGGGGACACAGAATTGGGCTTTTAAAATTGGGCTTTAATAAGATACTCTTTAATTAAATTAAGGGGGTTTTTCGATGACATTGGGTATTTTATTTGCGTTAGTTGTAATGCCTGTCTCTATTCTTGCTGTTTCAATTTTTTGTTATATCATTCAAACAAAACTGGATAAAAAGTCTAACGAAATAATGCAAAATCAACAAGCTTCTCAAATTAATCAAGATGAAAAACAAGTTGGAGGTGCCAAATGAGTAGTCATCCTATAACAATTGGTGTATTTGTTCTATACCTAGCGATATTATTAGTAATTGGTTTTATAAGTTCAAAACAAGCAAAGGGTGGAATTAATGATTTTTTTCTAGCAGGAAGAAACCTTAATAAATGGACAGTAGCTTTAAGTGCTGTTAGTTCCGGTCGAAGTGCTTGGTTAATTTTAGGTTTGACAGGTACGGCTTATGCTACTGGTCTAAACGCAGTATGGGCTATTGCAGGTTACATTACAGTAGAAATATTCCTGTTTTTCTTTGTAGCCCGACGATTTCGTAAATACAGCGAAAAATATGATAGTATAACAGTTCCTGATATTCTTGCAACTCGTTATAATGACAAAAATAACCTTTTGCGTTTAGTTAGTTCACTAATTATTATTTTCTTTATGGTTGCTTATGTTGGATCTCAAGTAGTTGCTGGAAGTACAGCGTTTTCTTCAAGCCTTGGAGTTTCTCCTGGAGTTGGAATGGGGATGACTGCATTAATAATCTTAATCTATGTAATGCTTGGGGGATTTCATGCTGTTAGTAAAACAGACGTTCTACAATGTGGTTTTATGTTTGGTGCTTTGATAATTTTGCCAATATTAGCAATAATTAATTTAGGTGGTTTTGGACCAATTCTAGATACCTTGCATTCTCAAGGGGGAGGATTCACGAGTCCATTTGCCTTTACGGTTGGTGCTATAGGAGGGCTGCTTGGAATCGGATTGGGAAGTCCTGGAAACCCGCATATCATTGTACGTTACATGTCTTTAAAAAATTTGAAGGAAATGAAACAAGCTGCCCTTATAGCTTCATTTTGGAACGTGCTTATGGGATGGGGCGCCATATTTATTGGACTAGCAGGCCGAGCTATGTTTCCAGATATAAGTATGCTTCCAAACGAAAATCAAGAAGCTATATTTTCATCTGTAGGAAATGAAATTCTTGACCCATTTACTATGGGTATTTTACTTGTTGCTATACTTGCGTCAATCATGTCATCTGCAGACAGTCAGTTACTAGTTGGGGCTAGCGCTATTGTACGTGACATTTATGATCGAATAATTGGAAAAGGAAAAGAAATTTCCCAAAAACAACTCGTATTTTACAGTCGTGTATCCACTGTTGTATTAATGTCTTTGTCTGTTTTATTAGCTATTTCAGCTCAAGAGTTTGTCTTTTGGATGGTCCTTTTTGCTTTTGGTGGTTTAGGTGCCTGTTTTGGACCAGCTCTCCTGTTAACATTTTATTGGAAAGGGACCACTAAACATGGAGTGTTTTGGGGAATGATAGTTGGTCTGATTACCGTAATCCTGGTAAAACAACAACCTGCATGGACATTCGCCTTCCTCCCTGACATTCAAGCTCTTTTTAGTAATATCCTTTTTGGAATCACATATGAAGCTGTTCCTGGTTTTTTAATGTCATTGATTGTAACCGTTGTCATAAGTAAATTTACTCAAAAACCTATAAATGCAGATGAAGTTGTTGAAGACCTCTCATATTAAAACTATAAATACTATTCCAATAACCTTGAAAAGCTTCTGGATTTTTAATAGGGGTTAAAATTTCCCTAATTTCTCAGAATTGACAATATATTTAGGTGTCGCTCAATTTCAAGATTAATATTTTACAACTCGGAAAGAGGAATTAATACCGGGAGTTTCCAGAGAAGGGAACTCCGAGGCAACAAAACGCTATTCGAGATGGTTGGTATTTCACCAGAGACCTAGGTTTTATTGATATTCATGGTTAGTTATTTGTAGTTGGACGTTAAGATGACATGATTATTTCTGGAGGAGAAAAATATTTATCCATTAGAGATTGAAAACATATTAGCTGATCACCCCTTTGAAACGGTTGTATTAGGTGAAGAGGATAATCAATGGGGGCAAAAAGTGTGTGCCTATGTTATTCCTATGGATCCTTCACTGACTAAGGAAGAGTTATACATTTTTTGTCAGAATAACTTAAACTTATCTTAAGCGTCCTAAAAAATATGTTTTTCGTAAAAGAGATTCCAAAAAGTCTTGTAGGAAAACGCTTAGGAGAAAACTACGAGAAAAGCAATTTAATTCGAAAAACGCTAACATGTACAATCTAACTTTATAGGAGATGAAAACTTGATGAAAGTTTATGTAATTATTAAACGTACTTTTGATACAGAAGAAAAAATAGTTATTAATGACGGAGTTATTGATGAAGAAGGCGCAGAATTTATTATTAACCCGTATGATGAGTATGCCATTGAAGAAGCGATCGTGCTTCGGGACGAACATGGCG
>NZ_JBHFQG010000067.1:0-7956 GCF_041949975.1 Alteribacillus sp. JSM 102045
TATATTGCATGAGAAGGCCTCTTTTCTAAATGTTTTTGCCGGCTAAGCATACATTTATGATAGAGTGCCTTCTCTTTTTTTTCTACAAATTAGCTCCCATATCTCTCGAGAAACATTTTACACATACGTTATGTACGTTATATAAAGATGTTTTTACTTAGCAAAAAGGAGCTGCTCAGTATAGTTGAGCAGCTCCTCTTTGTATTTTATTAACGATTTAGGAGACTTCCGACATAACGAAGCAGTTCATTTGCAGATACCGAATTATAACCATGTTCATCAATTAACCTGGCGATCACTTCATTTATTTTCTTCAGCTGCGACTCATCTGGAGTTTTTGTAGAAGTTGTAATCTTCACTACATCTTTTAAATCAGCAAACAATTTCTTTTGAATGGCTTCTCTTAACCGTTCATGTGAATTGTAATCGAATTTTTTCCCTTTACGGGCATAAGCAGAAATCCGGATAAGAATTTCTTCACGGAAGGCCCTCTTAGCATTCTCTGATATGCCAATTTGCTCTTCAATGGAGCGCATCAATTTTTCATCCGGGCTCATTTCTTCACCAGTTAATGGATCTCTTAATTTATTTTTATTGCAATACGCTTCAACATTATCCAGGTAATTATCCAATAAGGTCTTCGCCGATTCTTCATAGGAATAGACAAATGCCTTTTGTACTTCTTTTTTGGCTGCCTCATCATATTCTTTTCTGGCAACCGAAATGAAATCCAAATATCTTTCCTTATCTTCTTTTGAAATGGATGCATGTTGATCAAGGCCTTCTTTTAACGAACGAAGAACATCGAGAGCATTAATAGATTGAACATCTTTTCGGATGATCGCAGATGAGATACGATTTATAACATACCTCGGATCAATACCATCCATTCCTTCATCGTGATATTCATTTTTCAATTCTGTTACATCTTGCTCTTTAAACCCTTCAATGTCTTCTCCATCATACAAGCGCATTTTCTTTACAAGATCTACGCTTTGTTTTTTCGGCTCTTTCAAACGGGTTAATACAGAAAATACAGCAGCTGTGCGTAAGGCATGGGGTGCTATATGAACATGAGCCATGTCGCTTTCACGAATCATCTTTTCATAAATTCTTTCTTCATTTGTCACACTTAAGTTATAAGGAATATTCATTACAATGATACGTGAGTGAAGTGCTTCATTCTTTTTGTTTGATATAAAAGATTTATATTCCGCTTCATTAGTGTGAGCTACTATGAGTTCATCGGCACTTATAAGGGCAAACCGTCCCGCTTTAAAGTTTCCTTCCTGAGTAAGAGACAGCAAATGCCATAAAAATTTCTCATCACATTTAAGCATTTCCTGAAACTCCATCATTCCCCGGTTTGCTTTGTTCAGCTCTCCGTCAAACCGGTATGCTCTGGGATCAGATTCTGATCCGTATTCAGCAATGGTTGAAAAATCAATACTGCCAGTTAAATCAGCAATGTCCTGTGACTTAGGATCTGATGGACTAAATGTACCAATGCCTACTCTTCTGTCTTCGGAAAAGAAAATTCTTTCTACCATAACGTCTTCTATATTACCATTGTATTCTTTTTCAAGACGCATCATATTTAACGGAGAAAGATGACCTTCAACTCTAATGCCATACTCTTGAAAAAATTCCTCTCTCAGATGCACAGGAATTAAATGAAGTGGATCTTCATGCATTGGACAACCTTCAATGGCGTAAACAGCTCCTGCGTCGGTTCTCGAGTATTGTTCTAATCCTCTTTTTAACAATGTAACTATAGTTGACTTTCCTCCACTAACAGGTCCCATCAATAATAAAATTCTTTTCCTGACATCCAGTCTTCGTGCAGCAGAGTGAAAATATTCTTCTACCAGTCTCTCTAATGATTCTTCTAATCCATAAATTTCTTTTCCAAAAAACTCGTACATCTTTTTATTATCTCTTTCTGTAACCCCTGCATCTTTTATCATATTATATACCCGTGAATGAGCAGTCTGGGCAATGTGTGGATTTTCTTTTACTAACTCTAAATACTCCCTAAACGTTCCACGCCATTTTAAACGTTCTTCATCTTGCCGGGATTGACGTATTTTATCAATAATACTCAATTTAAGAGCCTCCCTTTCTTCGTAAAAACAGAGTAAGATGCGAAGAAAGCAGATTGGGCTGCTTCCTAAATACCATGTTCATTACTTCATATCTATGCAAAAAAAAGTAGAACATAACCCTGCTCTTGTACCGATATTAAAGAGAGAACAAAAATTGCTTTTTGAAAGTATGATCCCTCGTGAAATTAATAACTGGTTACTTTTTTATAGGATTTTTTTGATTCTTTTGTCGATTTTAATAAGCTATATTTTAAAAGAAGAAAGAGACGTAAAAACCGTCGAAGCAGTGCTAGAAGAAGTAAAAATGAACGATATAACCATACCTCAAAACAGTTACATATATGATAAAAACGGTGAATTAATTTCAACCATAAAAAAAGACGTAAATCGCCAATATATAAATTACGAAGAAATTCCTGATAAAGTAATAGAAGCATTTATCTACCGAAGATCAACATTTCTTTGATCACAAAGGTGTAGATGTTTCAGCAATTGTTCGCGCTCTTATTGTCAATGCGAGATCAACTAACATTGAAGAAGGTGCAAGTACGTTAACGCAGCAAGTTGTTCGTAATATATTTCTTACCCATGAGCAAACGTACAATAGAAAACTCAGTGAGGTGTTATATTCATATCAACTTGAAAAAGACTATTCAAAAAAAGATATATTGGAGTTTTACATTAATACCATTTATTTTCACAATGGTATATGGATTTGAAACTGCAAGTCAAATATATTTCGGCAAAACAAGCAATGAGCTGTCCCTTGCTGAAATATCGTTTCTTGCAGCGATTCCGGCTAATTCCAGTCATTATGATCCTTTAACGAACAAAGATAATACTCACATGAGACAGCAATGGATTGTAAACAAAATGGAGGAATCGAATGTAATAACTGCAGGCGAAAAAGAAGAAGCCTTACAACAAAAAATAAAGGAAGCTTCTACGGAGAAAAAAGAAAAGATAAAAGAGCAGCTGGATAAAAGAGTAGATGACATCCTGCTATCAGGTGTTCATATTGAAACCTCTTTACATCCCACTATTCAAGAACAGACAGTTGCTTTAGTCAATGAAAAATTAAATCTATGGGGAGTGCAAGGAGCAGCTGTAATCATTGATCATGCCAAAAACAGCATTGTAGCAATGAGCGGCGGAAAAGATTATGAAAAATATGATTTCCAGCGCGCCTTTCAAGCTTACCGTCAGCCAGGATCCACAATAAAACCACTGTTTGTGTTTGGACCTTATATTGACCAAACACAAGCAAACCTGCAATCCCAAATCAGTACGGACCGGTTTTGCCGTAATGGTTATTGCCCCGCTAATGCTGGAGGAGGGTTTTATGGGAATACTACTATTGAAAATGCGTTTGCAATTCTTATAATACAGCAGCATTAAGACTTTTTGATCGCACAGGTATCCAAACTGCTTTTTCGTATCTTGAAAAATTTGGCTTCCTCATATTTATAAGGAAGATTATAATTATCCGGCTGCGTTAGGCGTATTGTCCCATGGAGTAAGCCCTTTAGAATTAACGAAGGCTTTTACTGTTTTTTCAAACAATGGCAGTTACACTATTCCTCGAGAAATTACCCAGGTTAAAGATAAAAATGGAAACAGTTTATATGAATGGAAAAGAAGCACGGAGCCCGTTTGGGAGAAGGAAACAAATACAAATCTGCGAACAATGCTGAACAAAGTAGTTACTGATGGAACAGGCAGGAAAGCAAATATAGAAGGGGAGTACATTGGAGGGAAAACAGGTACTACTAATCGAACACATGATTTATCGTTTGTTGGTTATAATGATCGTTACACAACTGGAGTATGGATCGGCCAGGATAAGCCGGCCTCTTTTAATCATTTACAGTCTTCCACTCCTCATCTCACCCTATGGAGTGAGGTTGTGTCCAACCTTCCATAATAACTAAGAAACGGCTGCATAACCGGCCGTTTCTTATATAGGAAGACTGTTAATAAAACTGTTATAAAGCCTGATAGCCGCATAAAGAACAGCAAGCAGAAATACACACCAAAAACTTAAATAAAAAAAATCATTCCAAATAATCCTGGGCCTGACATTGACTCTCCTACTTTGTAGCGAAAAAAATAAAATATATAACTGTTGCCAGCAAAAAACTAATCCCGATAACAGCTGGGACTGTTACAAACAGAAGAGATATTACACTTGCTATTAAGTAAATCCATGTCCCTCCCCGAATTTTTCGGAGATCATTCCCTTCCTCATCTTTCGAAAAAAATAATAAAGATAATTCCATCATAGTATCTGCAATTAATTTTAACGCCGAAAATACCATAAAGAAAAATAGGGTCAATAGGAAGAGCAAAGTTAATTTAATGCCTGTTTCTGAAAAAAATTCCAGCATACCTCTGTACAAGCCGATATTTGTTAGCCAATTATTAATATTCTTCTCAGCATATATAGAAAGAGAAATACTGAACAATAAAAATGGAAAACAAAGGAAAATGACTAGTTAAATATGTATTTTTCATTTCTATTCACTATCTCCTGTTGTTCCTGCCCCTCACAAATAAGCGGAGAGTTTATTACATACCCTCCGCTGCTTGCTCTTATAAATGATGAATAACTTCAAACGCCTTTAATTCACTTCCAGAAGCAGGTCCTTTTTCTTTTGATTCTCTTTTTTCCTGGTGAGCCTTTTTAAATGCATCACTGTGCAGCCAATCTTCATAATGTTCTTTTGATTCCCATTTCGTAAAAACAACTTGTTTACCGTTTTCGCCATCCTCTTCTAAAAACATAAAATCCAAGCATCCAGGAATGGCTCTCATATTTTCAGCGCTCTTTCCAAAACGACTTTTCATAGCTTTTTTTGCTTCAGCTGGTACATGGAGTTCATTCATAACTACATACATCAATATTACCTCCCCAATATTATGTGAGTAACTCGTATATAAATTGTAACTTTATGGTATTATACCAATGTATCATAAGAATAACCAAATGATATCTTCGTGACCGAGGATTCACAGTCCGTTTGAAATAAGGTATAATGGTTAGCATGAAGACAAGTAAAGGAGGCTTTACATAATGAAACTGGTTTTGCTCCTTGGAGTATGTGTTGCTTTTCTTGTTTCAATCCTGACAGCAGGTTTTGAAGATAAGCCTCATAAACACTAATGATCGTTTTTTTCAAAAAGAGCCTCAGGGAAAGGAGGCTCTTTTTGTTTCTTTAATCCAACGCTGGGAAGCCTTGCTGGCGCAAAGCTTCATATACTAGTATTGCGGCTGTGTTCGAAAGGTTTAAGGATCTAATGTGGTTGTTTTGAGGTATACGCAGGCACCGCTCCACATTTTCTGTAGTTACCCTTTCAGGTAAACCGCTTGTTTCTTTACCGAACACAAAAAAATAATCCGTTTTCGGATCGTCAAACGAAAAATCACTGTATGGTTT
The DNA here is from genome assembly GCF_041949975.1 of Alteribacillus sp. JSM 102045. Taxonomy (NCBI): domain Bacteria; kingdom Bacillati; phylum Bacillota; class Bacilli; order Caryophanales; family Bacillaceae; genus Alteribacillus; species Alteribacillus sp. JSM 102045. Next base: position 5,543 of record NZ_JBHFQG010000067.1, read on the forward strand.
CTTCCCAATCGTCTCAATAAAATAAAATTCTCCTTGCTGATAGGTCTCAAACAGCTCCTCTAATGAATCATAATAATGTATTTGCACATTAGGCCAATAATCGCATCCAGCCCGTTTTAACATTTTATCGTCTGTCGAAAAGCCAAGCGGTCTTATCAAGTGCAAATGTGTGCCTGTACCTGCACATGTTCTAGCAATATTTCCAGTGTTTGCGGGGATTTCTGGTTGATATAACACAACGTGAATACTCATGTCTGCACCTCGTCTTATTTCTTATCACAATAAAAGTAATTATATCATATTCTTATAAATTTTTACGTAGTGCACCTTTTATCCAATACGAAAAAATTTGTATTTAATATTTGGTGTCCAAGCCGTTGAATCTTCATATTTCCAATATCGAGATCTGCTGTTTTCTGTTTGTGCATTCACCAATGGTTCCTTATTACCGTCAAAACCTGTAACTATCGTGGTGTGCTGCCAATTTCCATCTCCATTAAAATCATAGCAAATGATATCACCAAGTCCTAAATCATTTGCACTTTCTGCTTCTGCGGCTGTTAGTCCATTGGTAGAACCGCTTAAATACCAGCGAAAGGAATGAGCCACTGCCCAGCTGTAACTCCAGCTGCTCTTTCCATACCACCAGCCTTTTCCTCGATCAGGTATACCTCGCATGGGAGCTTTTCCAGCTCGCAAGCATTGAGAAATAAAATTTGTACAGTTATTAGTAAACTTTCTATAGACAGGATTATAATCATTCCACCATCGTTCAGCGTATTGGACGGCAGCTCTGCGGTCATAATCAAATGTTCTATTTTCTTCATTAGGAAACATGTCCATTGTTGGTTCTTTAGCAGTCTCTTCTGGAAGAATTTTATCTATAACAATATGGCCATCATGAGATTTAGCCAACCTATTTAATATATGTTCCTCTAAATGATATTTCTCTCTTATCTTAAATAATCTTGAACAAACAAGCCGGTAAGAAATATTTTCTTGTTTTCCGTGCTTTTGTATTCGATAAGGGTGAACGGAAGCGTGTATTTTAAGTAGGTTTGCTCTTCTATTTTTTAAGGATTGTTTAAATCGGTGAAGCGTTTCTATTTCTTGAGGTGTCAATTTATTCGGGCGTGTTTGTATGTTTCCTAATTGAAAGTTCAACCATTCTTGTAAATGGGAATACAATGCTTTATTCCAGTTTTTCCCCATTAAACACCCTCCCTCTTTGTAATTAATTATTCTTTCATATACTCTTGTTTTCTTGGAATTTCTCACCTATCGATTTCAATAGATTTATGTGTTCCCACTCACTGAATACAGATACTGTTTCTGAATATAAATTATTCCAATGGGGATGCCGCAAAAGGGCGTGTTTGGAAAAAATTGTATGACCGTGCGTCTATATCACCCACTTGGCACATGGTCGCTAACCCCTCCCATATCACTGGATGGTGGTCTACACATTCCCTCGTCCGGCGTATCCATGTGGTGGGGGGCGGCTAAGCTCCCTTGCTGGGTCTAAGCCCGAATGGAAAAAATGAACGCCGCCTCGGCACTATTGGTGTTTATATAAGTAAGAAGACAAGATAAACAAGGTGTAAAATGAGCGTTTTCGCTATAAGGCTTTCGCCTGAGCTCGATGTCGATCTCGCAGGAGCTTCTCTCCATCAAAGTCACATTCTCGCTGACCGATCACAAACAATACTTTGAGAAGATTTCCACACAGGGCTACCAAAGACTGTGTCTTTTTCAACGGGCGGTCAGAACGTTGGGTCAGCTCGTCAGAAGGGCGCGGAACGTGTCATTGTGAGCAACGAGGGGACGAATCGCTAAAAATAAAATACGGCGTAATCGTCTTCGTCCTCGTTTACTAATGGTTGTTTGGCCCTTGTGTAAACCTGAGCTGTTCTCTTTTAAGTCTAGACCGGCCAGGCTGATCAGCTGTTTTGGATAACAGTACTAATGAATGTCCCCTATTTCGGCAAAGAAGGCTGCAATCGTCATGTCACTAAGTCCTTTGATCTCCCTCATTTGTTCGGCGCCAGGGAGATTGTCGACTTGTTCGGACAGTTGCGATTCCAAATTTCTATCTGTCGGGAATAAAGGTCATACTGTTCTAGTAACGCCTTCAGTTCCTGCCTGGCAAATGCCAATCCAACTGTGATGCCGATACTGCGTTCTGCAGATTTATGGAGCTTTTTGGCCCGTTTCAGGCCTTCCGGTCTTTTGGAGTACTGTTTCCATTCCTCGACGATCGTTTCCGGTGTCATCCGGACAATGTCCAGTGGAAGAGGAAACCTCCGTAAAGTAGAAAGAGCCGTTACTCCATCCCACTGTTTAAAGACGCTGTCAAACTCAGGGAAATAGCGCTGCCTCCAGTTTAAGAGGCGAGCTTCCACCTGGTTTAAGGA
>NZ_JBHFQG010000068.1:0-6651 GCF_041949975.1 Alteribacillus sp. JSM 102045
AAATATATTCAACACTATAATGAAGAGCGAATACAAGAAAAACTAGGCTACCTTACTCCAAAAGAGTTTGGAGTCAAAGCAGCCTAGCAGGTGTTTTATATCTGTCTCATTTAGCTATGGCAGTTCAGAGGCCAGGGGTTTTTGTTTATAGGGGCGTTACTGTTCACCGATGGGTACAGAACCCTCAGCATATTCCCCGTTTTCATAAAGCAGTGCATTTAATTGTTTATTAAACCCGGCCCCTCCGTCAATTCCAATCTTATCAGGCTGAAACCATATGCCAGCTTCCTCTTGCAGCGTCAGTGTAGGCGTATGTCCAAAATATCACTTTTTCTCAGTGGAAAGGGTGGTATCTAAAAAAGGAGGTCGAATCCATAGCAGTTCCTCTTCCTTATAATCGTTAAGATTTTTAATACATTGATAATGATCTGAAAAATCATTAATTACCAATTGACGTATTTCATCAAACGAATCTTTTAACAATCGATTACCAGCGTAACTTTATAATGTTTCTCTTCCTCCATTTTGAATCCATAAGGAAACGTCACTGTCTTCCTCATTTTAAAAAGGCGTCGAGCATCATGTGTTCATGATTTCCTTTTAAGAAAACGATGCGAGGCCCAGCTTCTTCCTGAAGCTGCAGCAAATAACGAATAAGCTGGTATGATTGAGGATCTCGGTTTACATAATCGCCCAGCAAATAAAAATGGTCTTTTTTAGGGTCATAGTTTAATTGAAACAGCAAAGAAGTGAAAGCTTTAAACTGTCCATGTATATCAGATATAAATATTTCACGCATGATAATGCATTCCCCCTTCATCCTGCTGTTTTGAATATTCCCTCTCTTCTCTTTGTAAAAACTCATTAGAAAAAACCCTGCTTATTACTGGAGCCAGATGGTCAAACCGCAGTTTTACTAATACGCTCAATAAAAAAGTAAAAAAAGACCTGGTATATCACCAGGTCCAGGCGGAGGAAGCCTTTTTGCATACATTTATCAAATTGAAACAAAAGAACGCAGGAAAGGGGGATAAAAGCGATCTTTTGCTTCAGCTGTTAAGCAAATGAAGGGACTTTTGAATATTCTTCCAATTGACTTTTCATATATTCAAAATCCCGGCTCGTGGCATTTTCCATCATATCAACAAGCAGCCGAAAGCATACAGTCTCTGTACCTAAGGGGGCTTTCAAAACAGATTCATCTCGCTTCCAAATAAGGGACATCATTTCGATAAACGGTACCTTCCCTTCAATCTGCGGCGCTTTGTAATAAACAAAATCACGCAGAGCACATAAGTCCTCTTTATTGGATGCATTTTCATATTTTTTCAAAAATAAACTTACAAACTCTTCGGTTACTCTGCTTGTTCTCATTAGATGATCCTCCTCTCACCGGGACAATTTTAATTATGTTAGGAAGTTCAAATATCAGTAAATATTAACAACTGTGTCGTGTTTATGAGGCTCGACATCAGTGAAATTTTAAAAAAGAGCCCCTGCAAAGTAAGGCAAGGGTCAAAAAGGGGTAGCTTGGATTGTGGTGTAAAGCATGTACAAATTAAAAACTAATGATTATTTAATAAACGTGTGGAAAAGATACATCTAAAGTGCTGACATCACCAGTCGTTGCAACTGCTGCTAATGCAAATGCAAGTAAACCTAAATTTTTAAGTAATTTCATTTGGTATTCCTCCCCAACTCGCTATTAATTTTTATCATGGGTATATTGTTACACAAAAATAAATAGGGTGCAGTTTTGAATATAGGTTAAGAGAACAAGTGAGGTCTCTATTTATTCGTTATTCGTGATATTATTAAGATGTTGAGAACTATAGTACTTTCATTGTGGAGGTGATGGGATGGAATATTCATCAATTGGAATTAAACTGAAGGACTTAAGACAATATTATGGGGTAAGTCAAAGAGAACTAGCAAAAGATATTTGCTCGCAAAAAGCTATTTCTAAAATAGAAAGAGGAGAATCACAGCCAACAGCTGAAATGTTACACCAATTAGCACTAAGATTGGGAGTCGAAATAAGTTATTTCTTTGAAGAACATGATGCTCCTCGTTTTAATTATATACAAGAAACCAAGGACAGAATAGAAGAATTAGTTACTAATTGGAAATATGAAGAAGCTCTCGATATAATTAGAGAAGAGCTCAAAAACCCCTTGTTCAGGAAACCAACCCATAGAAAGTTTTTATTATGGCAAAGAAGTATCTGTCACTTTTATGTAACGGATGAAAAAGAAGATGCTATAGAATTACTAAAAGTATCTATGGATATCGAAACAAATTCGAAAAAAACAATTTCAACGGTAGATATAGCAATGCAAATGAGTTTGGGTAACATGTATTCTGATATACAAAATTATGAACTTGCATTGTATTATTATGAAGAAGCGCTGCGAATGTCAAAAAAACTGCCTGCTTATAGATCAAATCCGCCTATGATCAAAATATATTATAATCTTAGTCTTGTTTATTACAGAATGCATGAATTTGAAAAAGCAATAAAGGTTGCATCAGAAGGAATCGATTTAAACTACAAAAAAAATTCGGTATTCTTATTAGGAGAGTTTTATTATCAAAGAGGAATCTCCCTATTTTATTTTGGAAGAATTAATGAAGCTCTTCAAGATATAAAAAAAGCTTTATTTATATTTAAAGAAAGAGGTCAATCGGTTTTTTATAATTTTGTAGAATTGAACTTTTTAAGGTTTCAGCGAGCATCTAATGCTTTGATAAAAGAATAATTTCATTTGGAGAAACGATAAGAGTCGTAAGTTTATAGGTTTTAGTATAGTATAGAACAACAGGGACTAAATCTTTAAAATTAGGAGAACAAACATGAAACGAGCACGTATCATTTATAACCCGACATCGGGTCGGGAACAAATGAAAAAGCAGCTTCCTTATATTTTAGATCGGCTGGAAGTAGAAGGTTATGAAGCATCGGCTCATATGACGAAAAGAGAAGGCTGCGCGATAGATGAGGCGAGAAGAGCTGGGTTAGCCGGCTTTGATGTTGTAGTGGCAGCCGGCGGGGACGGTACTATTTTTGAAGTAGTCAATGGACTGGCAGAGCTTGAAAAACGTCCGAAGCTTGGCTTAATTCCTGCAGGCACGACCAATGACCTGGCAAGAGCTCTTGGCATCAGCGGCAGCAATATTGAAAAAGTGTGCGATGTACTTTGTTCAGGGAACAGCCGTCCTATTGATATTGGAAAAGTGAATGATCAATATTTTATTAATATAGCAGCTGGCGGAAAGCTGACTGAATTAACATACGACACACCAAGCAAGTTGAAAACGATGATGGGACAGCTTGCATATTATGTCAAAGGATTTGAAAAACTGCGGTCTTTGAAACCGAAACATGTAAGAATGGAGTACGATGGGAAGTTATATGAAGGTCAAATTATGATGTTTCTCATTTCTAATACAAATTCGGTAGGAGGATTTGAAAAACTGCTTCCGAATGCCCAATATAATGATGGTATGTTTGATATGATTATTATTAAAAAAACAAACCTTCCCGAACTCGTCCGCATTGGTACCCAGGCCTTAAATGGAGAACATCTTCACCATGAGAAAGTAATGTATGTGCAAGCAAATAGAATAAAAATTGATGTAGAAGGAGATATGCAGCTGAATTTGGACGGAGAATATGGAGGGAAGCTCCCAGCGGAATTTGTCAACCTTCATCACCACGTTGAAATGTTTTGTCCTTAAAAAACGGATCAGGGCGTTACAGCACCTGATCCGTCATTTTTATTGCTTCCCATTCATGCTTTAACATTCCATAAATTTTTATATCACGCCGTACGCCTTTTACGAGCATACGCTGTCTTAATGTTCCTTCATAGGTCATTCCGATTTTATCCATGACACGTATGGAATTTATGTTTTCTGCATAACACCTTGCTTCAATTCGTACAAGACCCATGTGCTCGAATCCGAATGATGCAAGTTTTGCTGCAGCTTCTGGTACAATGCCCTTCCCCCAATAGTTAGGAGTAAGAACGTAGCCGATTTCTGCAGCTGCATGCCCTTTTTCCCACCAAACATAATCGATGGTCCCTATCAGTTCGTTCGTCTCTTTTAATTCTATTCCAAAAGGAGCAAGGTCCCCTTTTTCATATTTTTCAAAGGCAATATCTAAAAACTGCTGTGTATCATCAGTGGATTGGTGCTGATCCCACAGTACATGCTCACTAACTTCCGGTTTCGATGCATAGTCAAAAACAGCATGTAAGTCATTTTGATGAAGTTTTCTTAAACGTAACCGTTCTGTCTCTAACTCAGGAAATGGGTAAAATATATCCGGTGTTTTTTCAGCCATGCAGATCCTCCTTTCTTAAAGGAGATTTCTTGATAGGTTAAGTTCGTTCCTTCCAACGTCCGGCCTATTTTTGTTCCGTTATTTTATATGTACCGGAACGGCTGTCAAATGATTCTTCCCAATCATCATTTTGCGTGTCATAGCTTTGCTCAAATTTTTCACCAAACTTATTCCACTTTTCTTCAAAAGAATCGCTTTGTTTATGTTCTATTTCAGGACGGGAGGAATTTTTTGTATTTACAGACGGTTTGTCTGTTGGAGTGATGTTTTCACTGTTGTTCTTCCCTTCAGAAGAAGAAAAGAGGCTCCACAGCTTATTTAAAGATCCAAAATGAAAACCAAAGCTATGCCACTGGTAAGAAAAAGATTTTTGTTCTGAAGCAGTTTCTTCGCTGCTTCCTATTGTGCTCCATCTTTCATCGAAATCTTCAAGCTTTTCTTTTTCCGATCGAGTATCCTCCTCTGCTTCTTCTGCTGTTTCCTGTGCTTCCTGCAAAATCGATTCCCAATCTTCTTCAGCTCTGCTTTCATCAGATGCATTTTTATTATTGGAGTCAACCCAAAAAGAGCTTTCAGCATCTGCTCTTATGGCAAAAGCGAGAAATAAACTGCTGAGTAAAAACAGGTTCCATACTTTTTTCAATAGGAAACCGTCCTTCCTTATTATAAAAATGTATATAAGTTCTATTCCTTCCAAATAAGTAAAAACGCGCTGAGGAAAATATTTCCGTCAACGCGTTCATTATGTAGCCCCTCTAGTAGCCTCTTCTTATATTAAAAATGGACCAGATCCCTGTTGCGACGGAGAGAATGATACTTGCAATGATAAACCAATGCATGACTAATCCAAACCCCTTTCTTCAAGCTTCACAACTCTTTACTAACTAAAAGAATAGTATGGTTTTTAAAAAAAATCAATGAAAAAAGAAAGAACGTTTACATATTACAACAATATTTTGTATCTAATTTTCCAAGCATTATAAAATTATATACATCATTTCAGTATTAGAAAAAGGCGTCCTTTAAGTGGTAAAACCACTTTTGGACACCCTTTTTACATTGGGTCAGGACTGAGCGATTTCTTCCTGTAATGCTTTACGTTCCTCTTCGGAATAGACCCTTGATCTAGTTAAGAAACGTTTTCCTTCCGGCCCCTCAAGAGAGAACATCCCTCCACGCCCGTCGACAACATCAATAATAAGCTGTGTGTGTTCCCAGTACTCATATTGATCTTTGGAAATGTAAAAGGGCATGCCGCCAATATCACCTAAATACACATCATCACTGCTGCCTACTTTAAAATCCCCTTCAGGAAAACACATTGGAGAACTTCCATCACAACAACCGCCCGATTGATGAAACATTAATGGACCGTGCCGATTTTTTAATTTTTCAATCAAGTTAAGGGCTGCATCTGTGGCCGTTACTTTTTCCACTTTCAAGGAAAGTCACCATTTCAATAAAGAATAGCAGGCGCCCTGGTGAATGTTATGATCGATTGAATGGAGGCTCATAACTGTGATGACGGCCATGAGCGCTGAATTTTAAGAGTATAATTCATATTATTATCATTATACCCGGTATGATGAGTGTTGCAGAAAAAGCAGGCTGGCACAGAAACTTACCGCACCCGGCCTGCGTTTTAAGTAGGCTATTTTTAAAAGAAACCTAGAGCACTGTCGCTGTAGCTGACCAGCAAGTTTTTCGTTTGCTGGTAATGATCCAGCATCATTTTGTGATTTTCCCGGCCAATACCAGATTTTTTGTATCCTCCAAAAGCTGCATGCGCCGGATAATCATGATAACAGTTGGTCCAGACGCGGCCCGCTTGAATCTCACGTCCGAATCGGTAAGCGGTGTTAATATCGCGGGTCCATATCCCTGCGCCTAATCCGTAAAGCGTATCGTTTGCTACAGACAATGCTTCTTCATTGGATTTGAAGGTTGCTACAGAAAGAACAGGGCCAAAAATTTCGGCTCTATTATAATTGTTGGGGTATGAAAAAATTTAGACATAAAAAAACACGCAGCTCCAAAATCCTTTACACTTGAATTGTCCAAGAAACAAGAAAAAGATTGGAGTTGCGTGTAGATGTATTTTAACATGAAGTGGCCTGGATTAGAAGACGTAGTGGTTACCAAAACGGAAGAGATAGGGGAGGCATTTTATCTCCATGTGGAGGTACCCCGTAAATCCCATCGGTGTCCAGCATGCGGGGAAAGAACAAGCCGAGTCCATGATTACCGTATCCAAAAGATCCAGCACCTTAAAGTATTTGAACGAACGTCTTATTTATTTTATC
>NZ_JBHFQG010000069.1:0-1478 GCF_041949975.1 Alteribacillus sp. JSM 102045
GCTAATACCGGATGACCAAAAGAATCGCATGATTCTTTTGTAAAAGTGGGGACTTGTTCCTCACACTGCAAGATGGGCCCGCGGCGCATTAGCTAGTTGGTGAGGCAACGGCTCACCAAGGCAACGATGCGTAGCCGACCTGAGAGGGTGATCGGCCACACTGGGACTGAGACACGGCCCAGACTCCTACGGGAGGCAGCAGTAGGGAATCATCCGCAATGGGCGAAAGCCTGACGGTGCAACGCCGCGTGAGTGAAGAAGGTTTTCGGATCGTAAAGCTCTGTTATCTAGGAAGAACAAGTGCCGGTCGAAGAGGCCGGCGCCATGACGGTACCAGATCAGAAAGCCCCGGCTAACTACGTGCCAGCAGCCGCGGTAATACGTAGGGGGCAAGCGTTGTCCGGAATTATTGGGCGTAAAGGGCGCGCAGGCGGTTTCCTAAGTCTGATGTGAAAGCCCACGGCTCAACCGTGGAGGGGCATTGGAAACTGGGGAACTTGAGTGCAGGAGAGGAGAGCGGAATTCCACGTGTAGCGGTGAAATGCGTAGAGATGTGGAGGAACACCAGTGGCGAAGGCGGCTCTCTGGCCTGTAACTGACGCTGAGGCGCGAAAGCGTGGGGAGCGAACAGGATTAGATACCCTGGTAGTCCACGCCGTAAACGTTGAGTGCTAGGTGTTAGGGGTTTCGACGCCCTTAGTGCCGCAGCAAACGCATTAAGCACTCCGCCTGGGGAGTACGACCGCAAGGTTGAAACTCAAAGGAATTGACGGGGGCCCGCACAAGCGGTGGAGCATGTGGTTTAATTCGACGCAACGCGAAGAACCTTACCAGGTCTTGACATCTTCTGCTACTTCCAGAGATGGAAGGTTCCCCTTCGGGGGACAGAATGACAGGTGGTGCATGGTTGTCGTCAGCTCGTGTCGTGAGATGTTGGGTTAAGTCCCGCAACGAGCGCAACCCTTGACCTTAGTTGCCAGCATTGAGTTGGGCACTCTAGGGTGACTGCCGGTGACAAACCGGAGGAAGGTGGGGATGACGTCAAATCATCATGCCCCTTATGACCTGGGCTACACACGTGCTACAATGGATGGTACAGAGGGACGCGAAGTCGCGAGGCGGAGCGAATCTCAAAAAGCCATTCTCAGTTCGGATTGCAGGCTGCAACTCGCCTGCATGAAGCCGGAATCGCTAGTAATCGCGGATCAGCATGCCGCGGTGAATACGTTCCCGGGCCTTGTACACACCGCCCGTCACACCACGAGAGCTTGCAACACCCGAAGTCGGTGAGGTAACCCTTTTGGGAGCCAGCTGCCGAAGGTGGGGCAGGTGATTGGGGTGAAGTCGTAACAAGGTATCCCTACCGGAAGGTGGGGATGGATCACCTCCTTTCTACGGAGTATTTTCCGAGTCGAGCTTCAGGCGGCCTTTCGGCCGTTTGAGGCGGCGCTGTGACTTTCATTCAATTTTGAGAGACC
>NZ_JBHFQG010000069.1:2101-4928 GCF_041949975.1 Alteribacillus sp. JSM 102045
CTCACCTGAATCCATAGGGTGTGAGAAGGCAGACCCGGGGAACTGAAACATCTTAGTACCCGGAGGAAGAGAAAGCAAATGCGATTTCCTGAGTAGCGGCGAGCGAAACGGAACCAGCCCAAACCAGGGTGCTTGCACCCTGGGGTTGTAGGACACTCCATCGGAGTTACCAAGAAACAGCGTAGGCGAAGCGGCCTGGAACGGCCCGCGAGACACGGTAAGAGCCCGGTAGTCGAAACGCTGTTTCCTCCGGAGTGGATCCTGAGTACGGCGGGGCACGGGAAACCCCGCCGGAATCCGGGAGGACCATCTCCCAAGGCTAAATACTCCCTAGTGACCGATAGTGAACCAGTACCGTGAGGGAAAGGTGAAAAGCACCCCGGGAGGGGAGTGAAAGAGATCCTGAAACCGTGTGCCTACAAGTAGTCGAAGCCCGTTTATGGGTGACGGCGTACCTTTTGTAGAATGGACCGGCGAGTTGCGATCGTATGCAAGGTTAAGCGGCAAACGCGGAGCCGAAGCGAAAGCGAGTCTGAATAGGGCGCACAGTATGCGGTCGCAGACCCGAAACCGTGTGATCTACCCATGTCCAGGGTGAAGGCAGGGTAACACCTGCTGGAGGCCCGAACCCACGCAAGTTGAAAATTGCGGGGATGAGGTGTGGGTAGTGGTGAAATGCCAATCGAACTCGGAGATAGCTGGTTCTCCCCGAAATAGCTTTAGGGCTAGCCTCGGATGAAAGAGTCCTGGAGGTAGAGCACTGATTGGACTAGGGGTCCCTACAGGATTACCGAATTCAGTCAAACTCCGAATGCCAGCGACTTGTTATCCGGGAGTCAGACTGCGAGTGCTAAGATCCGTAGTCGAGAGGGAAACAGCCCAGACCACCAGCTAAGGTCCCTAAGTATACGTTAAGTGGAAAAGGATGTGGAGTTGCTTAGACAACTAGGATGTTGGCTTAGAAGCAGCCATCATTGAAAGAGTGCGTAATAGCTCACTAGTCGAGTGACTCTGCGCCGAAAATGTACCGGGGCTAAACGTATCACCGAAGCTGTGGATGCACACCAAGAGGTGTGCGTGGTAGGGGAGCGTTCAAAGGGCGGCGAAGCCGGATCGTGAGGACCGGTGGAGCGCTTTGAAGTGAGAATGCCGGTATGAGTAACGAAAAGAAGGGTGAGAATCCCTTCCGTCGAAAACCCAAGGTTTCCTGAGGAAGGTTCGTCCGCTCAGGGTTAGTCGGGCCCTAAGCCGAGGCCGAAAGGCGTAGGCGATGGAAAACAGGTGGAAATTCCTGTACCACCTCCTTCCCGTTTGAGTGACGGGGGGACGCAGGAAGGTAGGGCAAGCGCGCTGTTGGAATAGCGCGTCCAAACCGTAAGGCTGATGGACAGGAAAATCCGTCCATCGAAAGGCTGAGCGGTGATGGCGAGGGAAATAATAGTACCGAAGTTCCCGATCCTACACTGCCAAGAAAAGCCTCTAGCGAGGGAAGAGGTGCCCGTACCGCAAACCGACACAGGTAGGTGGGATGAGAATTCTAAGACGCTCGGGAGAACTCTCGTTAAGGAACTCGGCAAAATGACCCCGTAACTTCGGGAGAAGGGGTGCTCTCTGGGGTGAACAGCCCCGGAGAGCCGCAGTGAATAGGCCCAAGCGACTGTTTATCAAAAACACAGGTCTCTGCGAAGCCGCAAGGCGAAGTATAGGGGCTGACACCTGCCCGGTGCTGGAAGGTTAAGAGGAGGGGTTATCCCTTACGGGAGAAGCTCCGAATTGAAGCCCCAGTAAACGGCGGCCGTAACTATAACGGTCCTAAGGTAGCGAAATTCCTTGTCGGGTAAGTTCCGACCCGCACGAAAGGTGCAACGACTTGGGCACTGTCTCAACGAGAGACCCGGTGAAATTATAATACCTGTGAAGATGCAGGTTACCCGCGACAGGACGGAAAGACCCCATGGAGCTTTACTGCAGCTTGATATTGGATTTTGGTACAGCTTGTACAGGATAGGTAGGAGCCTTGGAAACCGGACCGCTAGGTTCGGTGGAGGCGTCGGTGGGATACTACCCTCGCTGTACGGAAATTCTAACCTCGGGCCGTAACCCGGTCCAGGGACAGTGTCAGGCAGGCAGTTTGACTGGGGCGGTCGCCTCCCAAACAGTAACGGAGGCGCCCAAAGGTTCCCTCAGAATGGTTGGAAATCATTCGCAGAGTGCAAAGGCAAAAGGGAGCTTGACTGCGAGACCTACAAGTCGAGCAGGGACGAAAGTCGGGCTTAGTGATCCGGCGGTACCGTATGGAAGGGCCGTCGCTCAACGGATAAAAGCTACCCTGGGGATAACAGGCTTATCTCCCCCAAGAGTCCACATCGACGGGGAGGTTTGGCACCTCGATGTCGGCTCGTCGCATCCTGGGGCTGAAGTAGGTCCCAAGGGTTGGGCTGTTCGCCCATTAAAGCGGCACGCGAGCTGGGTTCAGAACGTCGTGAGACAGTTCGGTCCCTATCCGTCGCGGGCGCAGGAAATTTGAGAGGAGCTGTCCTTAGTACGAGAGGACCGGGATGGACACACCGCTGGTGTACCAGTTGTTCCGCCAGGAGCATGGCTGGGTAGCTACGTGTGGACGGGATAAGTGCTGAAAGCATCTAAGCATGAAGCCCCCCTCAAGATGAGATTTCCCATAGCGCCAAGCTAGTAAGACCCCTTGCAGATGACAAGGTTGATAGGTCTGAGGTGGAAGCGTGGCGACACGTGAAGCTGACAGATACTAATCGGTCGAGGGCTTATCCAACACAAAGGAAAGCGCCTCGGTGGCTCGAACATTCGTTAT
>NZ_JBHFQG010000007.1:0-157756 GCF_041949975.1 Alteribacillus sp. JSM 102045
CCCAGCGTTCTTTGACGGTCTGGTTAAATTCCGCCTTTTGACCGAGCTTAATGTATTCGTACCTGGTTTTTACCAGCTTAGCAAAAAGATACACAGCGTAAGCGGTCACGAGTAAAAATGCGATCCAATTCACAATCAAAAATGTTTCCATATCGACTCTCCCTCCTATTGCGGGTCAACCCCGGATGTAAATACTGGCCTTTAAGAAAACGCTTTCTTTTTTGGCCGATAATTATCGGTTCACACAGCAGCTAGAACCGATAAAATTCTGAATTGAACTAATTTTATGTACACATTATAACAAAAAATTTGATGAATGAACATTCAGTCAAGAGATTTTATATATTTATTTTCCAATTTCCCCGGCAGATTATTTAATTTCCGGGCATTATATATGAGCGGCGGAGGTTTTTCTCTTTTATCTCCCCTTGTTTCGTGCTATTATTAATATAACAAAATATTCGAAATTTTACACGGCGTTTTTTAGTTTTGTGGATGAAAGCTGTCACCAAATGGTGACAGCTTTCATCATTTATATTGGTTATTGATTATGATTTTTCTTATCAGTTAGGGGGGGACAGCTTATGGAAGCCATGCAATTATGGAAATTGCGTGAATGGCAGTTTGCTTTAATCAGCGGGTTTTTAATTGTATATGCCTGGCTGCTTGAAGGTGGTGCATTCGCTTTCAGTTCTGCGCTTGTCTATGTGCTTGCTTATGTTATAGGAGGCTATTATAAAGCAAAAGAAGGCATATTTGATTTTATCAAAGAGCGTAAGTTAAATGTCGAAATTCTCATGATTTTAGCTGCTGTTGGTGCAGCTATCATAGGTTACTCGGCAGAAGGCGTGCTTTTAATTTTTATTTTTTCTATGAGTGGAGCGCTCGAAACTTACACGATGAATAAAAGTGAAAGTGATCTGTCAACTCTTATGGACTTAAAACCCCAAGAAGCAACTGTTTTAACAGACAGTGAAGAAATCGTCTTTCCTGTTGAAAAAGTGGAAATTGGCTATCATATTCTTGTTAAGCCAGGAGAAAGAATACCGGTCGATGAAATAGTTAAAAAAGGAGCTTCTGCAGTAGATGAAGCAGCCATATCCGGAGAATCTATTCCCCTCACCAAACAAGAAAATGATGAAGTTTTTGCCGGAACTGTTAATGGCAGCGGGACACTTCAAATAGAGGTACTAAACGCACGGAAGAAACGCTGTTTCAAAAAATCATAAACCTTGTTTACTCGGCAAAAGACGAAGCCCCTCCGTCTCATCAATTTATTGAACGGTTTGAAAGCAGCTACGTTAATGCGGTGCTGGCTTTTACTGCATTAATGATGGTCCTTCCCCATTATGTGTTTGGGTGGAGCTGGACAGAAACATGGTACAGAGCGATGGTGCTTCTTGTTGTGGCCTCTCCTTGTGCCCTTGTAGCTTCAATTATGCCAGCAACGTTATCAGCTATTTCAAACGGAGCGAAGAAAGGAATATTATTTAAAGGCGGCCTTCATCTTGAAAAACTTTCAAACATACAAGCAAGCAATTGCTTTTGACAAAACCGGCACACTGACAAACGGGTAGCCGCAGGTTACGGATGTATTAATTCGTCATGACTTAAATCCAAACGTCTTGATACAGACAGCTGCAGCTATTAGTGACTATTCAAAAACCAGAGGGGTCAAAGAATATTATTCTCTTGACCACCTTTACGAACATAGCGGGTTTGGAGTAGAAGCAGTATGGAAAAATCAAACATGGAGAATAGGTAACAAAGAATTTGCTGGGGCTGATAAGATCGCATTCTTTCCCGAGGAGACAGACATTTTTGCTGCGGAAGGGAAAACGCTCGTATATGCTGCTGATGAAAAAGGCCCTGCTGCTGTTTTTGCCCTTCAGGACACCATTCGAAAAGAAGCTGTTCAGCTTATTAAACAATTTAAAAAGGCTAACATTCACCCTGTCATGTTGACCGGCGACCATGAATCCACTGCCAGGGCAATCGCAAAGGAAGCTAAAATTACTGACATTGCTGCCAACTGTCTCCCCGAAGATAAAGTGAATAAGATCAAATCTATAAAAAAGCAATACGGGCATGTCGCTATGGTGGGAGACGGTATAAATGATGCTCCTGCTTTAGCAGCTGCAGACACCAGTATTGCGATGGGAACCGGCACCGACGTTGCTTTAGAAACCTCAGATATCGTTTTAATGAAAGATGAACTCCGCAGCTTAAAACATGCCATAACGCTGTCTACCCGAATGAATCGAATTATTAGGCAAAATATTGTTTTTTCTATTTCGGTTATTGCATTGCTGATTCTTTCCAACTTTGCACAACAGCTCAGCCTTCCACTAGGCATTATCGGCCATGAAGGCAGTACGATCCTCGTCATTTTAAATGGGCTTCGTCTTCTTAAAGGATAAGGTTTCCTTAAATCATTAAACTTTTGTCTTTCTTTTGCAAATCGTTAATAAATCGTTTAACGACCGCATTGTAAGCATCTGGCTCCAGTGTAGGCACTTGATGTCCGACATTACCTACCAGAACCATATCCTTTGAAGCCTGGAATGCGTATTTATAAAACAAATATTGATAATAATGAACATACCAATCACGAGAACCATAAATAAGTAGAGTTGGTACCTGCAGCTGCGGCAGTCTCCATGTGCAATTGTAATAAAGCCCCGATTCATAAAGGGATTGTAATAAAGAAGGATTGGTATCTTTTACAGTCTCAGCAATAGCTTCCCTGTGAGCAGTCTGTTTAGAGTTCGAAAACGAGAGCATTTGTGCAAGCATTTGGTTTAATTCATTTTTAGCAATCCAAATACCAGTTTCAAACTCTTTTCTTAACAAAGTCGTACACACTTCTGGGAATGCTCCAACAAGAGCAATACCTGCTGTCCTTTCCGGCCAGTTTAAAGCAAATTCAAGTGCCACAGAGCTTCCGCTTGAATACCCGCATAATATAACCTTTTCATGACCAAGCTCATCAGCCAGGTTTAAAAAATCAGCAGCCCACTCAGGAATCGATAAGGTTCCAATACCGTCACTGCTGAAACTATGTCCTCTTGCATCCATCAACACAACCTGAAACTCGCGGGAAAGATCGCGTTGTTCCATAAACGTTGCTGCTCCCATGGAAGGCGGATGAATAAAATATAAAGGCAGACCATGTCCCCATGTTTGGTAATGAAGTGTTGCTCCTTGAGAAGAGAAAAAAGGCACCAGTTGTTCACCTCAGTTTTGGTTAGCTTCCCCCTCCTTGAAATAAGGGAAGGACCCATTCGAATATTTTATACCCTAAGAAAATACCTATAATTCCCATTACACCAGCGAGAGCCGGAGGTGCTGGAATCGGCAGACGAATCATTGCAAATACAAAACCTACCACTATTCCAGTAATCAGGGATAATACAATTTCCTGCATGCTTGTCACTTCCTTCTTGGTAATATGTCTCAAAAGTTCATGCTTTATTCTTTCTACCAATGATAATAACATGTTGAAACTTGGCAGCTGTATCTCCGGCTAGCCCTAGTTTTCGCTTATCTTTATGGCTTTGCTTGACTCTCCTGCAAAAGAAAAACCGCTCTGTAAGAACGGTTTTTCTTTTGATTTACATTTTTTCTGGTGCAGAAACGCCAATTAATTTCATTCCGTTTTGCAAAGTGGTTTGAACAGCTTTTACCATTACTAAACGTGCTTGTGTTTTCCCTTCATCTTCACTGTCTACCACTCTTTCCGCGTTGTAAAAGCTATGAAAGACTGCCGCCAGCTCATGAAGATAATTGGTAATGCGGTGGGGTGCGTATTTCTCTGCAGCTAATGCCACCATTTCCGGAAATTCACCCATTTTTTTCAACAAATCATATTCTTTTTCTGTCGCTACATGGCTTAGGTCAGCGTTCGCATCATAAGTGAAACCTTTTTCTTCTGCCTGTCTTAAAATGCTGCAAAGACGGGCATGAGCATATTGAACATAATATACAGGATTTTCATTGGACTGTGACTTTGCCAAATCCAAATCAAAATCTAGGTGTGTATCGGCACTTCGCATGGCAAAGAAATAACGCGTTGCATCAATACCTACTTCTTCCATCAAGTCCCGGAGCGTGACGGCTTTTCCAGTCCGTTTGCTCATTTTTACTTTTTCTCCGTTTTCGTACAAGTTCACCATTTGAATGATCTGTGTTTCAAGCTGTTCTTTTTTATAACCAAGTGCTTGTACAGCCGCCTGCATTCTTGGAATATAACCGTGATGATCTGCGCCCCATATGTTTATGACTTTTTCAAAGCCCCGTTCGAACTTGTTTTTATGATAAGCAATATCCGGAGTTAAATAAGTATAACTTCCATCACTTTTTACAAGGACGCGATCTTTGTCATCTCCATAATTAGAGGATTTAAACCAAATGGCACCATCTTCTTTATATACTTCCTGGCTATCTTCCAAAAGTGCAAGTGTCTCTTCCACTTTTCCATCTTCATAAAGAGAAGTCTCTGAAAACCACACATCAAAATCGACGCGAAAATCGAGCAAGTCTAGTTTCAGCTTTTCCATTTCTCGTTTCAAACCGTATTCACGGAAAAAGGCGAGCCGTTCTTCTTTTTCGACATCAACATAACGATCGCCGTGTTCTTCTGCTAATTCTTTACCAAATTGCTCCACATCTTTTCCGTGGTACCCATCCTCCGGCATCTGTGCATCTTTGCCTAGAGCCTGCAAATAACGAGCTTCTACGGAAAGGGCCAGATTAGTAATTTGGTTGCCTGCATCGTTAATGTAATATTCTCTAGTAACGTCGTATCCTGCCATTTTTAATATGTTGCAAAGAGAATCGCCGACAGCTGCTCCGCGGGCATGTCCTAAGTGCAAATTCCCAGTAGGGTTGGCAGAAACAAATTCCACCTGCACTTTTTTTCGTTTTCCAGCATCTGTTCTGCCATACGCTTCTCCTTCTTTAAGCACTGAAGGAATGAGACCACGTAAATAACTGTTATCCAGAAAAAAATTAATAAACCCTGGACCTGCTATTTCCATTTTTTCAATGGAGGCCTTGGATTTATCAAAATGAGCAGTGATATCCTCTGCAATCATCTTAGGAGCTTTTTTTGCTACTCTAGCCAGCTGCATCGCCAGGTTGGTCGCAAAGTCACCATGTTCTTTTTCCTTTGGAGTTTCTAATATAATATCCGGCAGTTCTTCTTTTGAAGCGATCCCTGCGTTTTCTGCCGCTTGAGCGACTTCTTCTTTAATGCGTTCCTTCATTTGTTCCACGATGTTCACGTTTATGTTTCCTCCTCTATAGATATAGTGACGTCGTACCGGCCGGCTGCAGAGCCTTGCAAGGTCAAGTCATAACCAAATTGAATCCGTCCGGTTTTTCCGCTGTCAGACCACATTACAGCTACTTGATCTGTTTCTGCTTCTGTTATCAATTTTCCATAAGGCGTTTCATAACTGCCTTCTGTAATTTCTCCATATTGATAAAGCTGACGCATAGCTACCGATCCTGAGCGAATCACTGTAATTTCCTGTTCCCCTACTTTTAAAACCGTAGAAACCTCACCTATTTCATCGAGTTCCTCTTTGAAATTAACATAAGTGAAGTTGTTTTTTTTATAAAGCTCTCCTTTTGCTTCAAGGTTAACCTGGTCTTTTTCACCTTGCTGGCGGATATTCGTCGTCATTTTCACTTCTACTGGTGTCTTAAGGGTTTCAGACATTTTCGACTCACTCTCCTTCTGATTTGCGGAAGCCTTAAATGAGGCATATCCGTTTTTAACCAGGTGTTGGCAGCCGATGCAATGATGCATTTTCATCTTTTCTCCGTATAGAAAGTGTAGCGATTCCTTATGACGCATGCAAGGAGAAAACGAAATTTTCCTTTATTTCACGGGTTTTGCTGCTAACAATCTGATTATCAACACTCTATGTATGACATCACTGCTCTATTCCTATAGAAAATAACTGAAATACTGTTTTACTCGTCCGTTTGCTTCTTGCTTTAAAAACAATGAGACTGCCATAAACAGGCTGAGCGATAGCTAGAAAGACAACATTAAGAGACAAAAAGATGAAACACTATAGTAAACAAGGAGCAGTTCCACCTGTCAAAGGGCACTGCTCCTATTCTTTCCTACATCATTTAATTTAAATTTTGGCGTTTTAATTTATTTTTTGCTCGTTTTAAAGGAGACAGCTTCTCTTCTTTTTTAACCTTCTTTTCTTTTCGCTGATTGTCTTCGTTGATTTTTTTGGTTTCGTCCTCTTTTTCATCTAGAGCTGTATTTGTTTCTGGTTTTTCTATCGTGGTGGAATTCTCTTGTTCAGGTTCTGCGTTTGGCTTAGGAGCATCAGGGAGGTGAACGTTTGATGCAGCAGACTCCCTTGATCCCGGCTGCATAAGCAGAAGCCGTACAGCATTTCCAACAAATACTCTCCCCTCTTCACTCTCTAAGAACAATTGCTGGTCTTCGGTCAATCCGTCTGAGGGGATAGAGAGGTTCATATAATTTTCGTGCGGAGACTGCTGCATGCGCTGAGACTCTAACCCTTTTTTTATTAAGTGTTCTGTTAGACGGTTTCTGCTCCACTCAGGCTCATCTTCTAATATTTGATTGAATTCATCTACCCAATCTGCTTTTAACGAAGGAGCAAACGTCCGGCCAAGACCTTTTACATATCCTGCTTTATTTCCTTTAGAATTTGACACGCCACCACCCCCTTTCTGTCATCCCTAAAATTATGTTAGTTTACCGGCTCTAACTGCGCTTCTTCTTTTTCGGTTAGTTGAATGAGGTTAGCAATTAAATATCCTCTAGAAGTAAAGAAAGGAGCTTCTTCCACTTTGTCCGGGAGAATGACCCACTCCTGGCCTTGAAGTTCCATGAACTTTTCTTGAACTTCTTTGAAGACCGGGTATCCAAATAACACACCTCCGCCGACTAAAACAAGCTCATCTACCCCCGCACTATTCCAGGCCGAAGTAAGTGCTTTTTTGTGATCATTTGCATATTTGCGGATTTCTTCCATAACAAGCCCTGTTATGTCGGTAGTTTTTTTGGATTTCAGTAGACGAACTTCAAAGGTTGGCGACTCTTTTTCTCCTTTGATAACTTCAAGAATGCTTGGTTCAATTACTTCACTCATGAACTCTTCTCGAGATTGATAAGCACGTTCTGAGTCATCTAAATCAAATAGCTCCTTGAGCGCCCTAAACTCATCAAGGTTGTCCACTTTTTCTCTAATTCTGTCGATATAAGGGTTTGTCCCCTCGATATCCAAGCTTTGTGATAAATTCCCGTCAATACCTTCTTCGGTAAAAATAATCATTTCTGAAGTGCCTGCCCCTAAATCACCTAATGCATAAGTATCAGAAAGACGGTCCTGCAAAGAAGTTTCAACTAATTCACCTTGTTGAATGTCAAAATTTAATGAAAGATCTGTAATTGCGCCTTCTCCATACATCTTACCGCTGTCGATAACCAATTTAACGTTCTTTCCTTCTAAAGGTCCGTCCATAAATTCTACGGTATGTGTTCCTTTTACACTTTCTAAAGCTTTTTCTGACCCTAATTCTTTGATCTCACTAACTGGAAGTCCGCCCGCATAAGGAATGTGGATCTCTTCCTTATTTTCTTTAGCTGCCATCACAGCTAAACCAGCAATAGTAGTGATAACATGGAGATCATTAGAAAACTTTGTTTTTGACATATTTTTTTGAGTATCATAGAGAGGATTGTATGTTGGTTCTTCTTTATCTTTTTTATTACGGGCATAATGTCCTACATACACATATCTTTCTTGATTAACAGTAGAAAGAGATTTTGAGTTAATTTTTAAGTGAAGCTTTTTTTCTATGGTATTTGTCTCCGTGGATCCCTCTACTGCAGACTTTTTATCTTCAGCTGGAGCAACAATAGTAGGTATCGCAAAAGAGGCAATATTTCCGCTTCTTTTCAAGTAGCTGAACTTTGCACTTTTATTCCCCTGGTCAACCCCTGAGATTAATATATTTTTATCATAGAGCTTTTGGATAACATCTAACATTTTTTCTCCTCCATTCTGGATTAATTTGAAACTCTCTTCCAATTTTCAACATAATTGATTTTTCATAGGATAGTATAAACGAAAACAAACATGTTCACAAACATGTTTGTGAAAAATAGAGACATTTCCTTATTTTTCAACCTTTTTCTGAAAATGATTTTTAAACATGTTCCCCAACATACTTGTTGTTCATATAAACATATTAACAAACATGTTTATAATATCTTGTTGGTAAACATGTTGTTTTTTGCCCCCCTTTCTACAAACTCCTTTTCTCTTATTATACGGGAAACTATCTTTTCCCGCGGATTACATTTCGATTTCTTATAATAAAAAAGGGGAAAAAGAGACCAGTTGACCTCATTCTGGCTGGTCTCCGTCTTCTTTGCTGCCTCACTCAGTGAATAACAGTCCTTTTTCCGCTTCTATCAACTTTTCATAAGCATAGACTGCGATAGCCGTATCCTGTACACCCGTACCTGTTAAATCACAAAAAGTGATTTCGTTCTCCTCTTTTCTTCCATTGCTTTTCCCTAAAGCTATATTTCCCAGTTCTGCTATATCGCTGTTTTTTTGAATAACCCCTTTTTCAAGAGCATGATGATGTTCACCTAAACGAAACACTTGCGTTTTGGAGTCGCAGGCTAGTCTATCCACTGCCCCTAGTACTTCTGGAGAAATTTCATTTTTTTCTTCTGCATCTGACCCCATTGCCGTAATATGAAGACCCGGATGGAGCCATTCTTTATTAATAACCGGCGTTTTTGATGGAGTAGTCGTTATAACTGTGTCGCTTTGGCGAACAACCTGCTCTGCACTATCTGCTGCTGTTATCTTTATATTCAGGTCTTCTTCCATATCTTTTATATACTCCTTTACCCGTTCATGACGCCGTCCATATACTAATACTTCTTTCACATCACGAACGAGCATTAAAGCACGCATCTGATATCTTGCTTGGGTTCCAGTCCCAATAATACCTGCCGTTTGCATATTTTGTTTTGCCAGGTATTTAGCAGCCAATGCCCCTGCTACTGCGGTGCGTACATCTGTTAAATAGCCATTATCTTGAAGAACTGCTTTTGGAAATCCTGTTTCTGTGCTGAAAAGAAGCATCATCCCGCTTAAACTAGGGAGACCCTTTTCCGAGTTATTAAAAAATCCAGACGAAATCTTTAGCGCAAACTTGTCCATTCCTTTTACATAAGCCGTTTTAACATCGACTTCCCCATTATTTTCCGGGATATCTACGCGAAGAATTGGAGGCATAGTAACCTCCCCTTTTGCCAGTTTTTGAAATCCTTCCTCTATTAATTCCAGTGCTGTTTCGTTCACCTCTGTCACATTGCGGATTTCTTCTTCGGAGAAAATATACACAGTGTAATGCTCCTTTCTTTCAGCATTTTGGTGCTTTTGCCCTTTCATCCACCCTATTCCTTTGGTTTTCTTTCCATAAAACCTTCATTGATTATTTATACAAATATTCTTCAACTCCTCCTTTGATAAACAACCCGCCTTTCATAGATTAATTGATGTTTACCATGTATAATCATTTGTACCAATTAATGAAAACGATATTACAAGCGGAAGGATGATGCTTTTGAAGCATGAACTATAACTGGCTAACCACCGTAGATTTATAGGTTAGTGCAATAAGATCTGTGAGAAGAAACAATTTAAAAGGGGATGACAATGATGAAAATGCGGAAAATAAGCGGCGCTTTTTTAGGAATCTATTTTTGCTTTTCTGCTGCTGTTTCTGCCTATGAAACGTTCATCGATGTAGAAAGTGATTATTGGGCAAATGAGGAAATTACCTACTTAGAGGAGCGTAATATTATCAGCGGTTATTCCGATAGAGAATTCCGCCCTGGAAATGAAGTGACAAGATCTCAAGCTGCTCTTATGATCGCAGAAGCTCTTGAGTTAGATACCGCGAATAGACCCTCCCCGGATTTTGAAGATATTTCTGAATCCTATCATGCGTATGACACCATTGCAGCTGTTTCTGATGAAGGGATTATCAATGGGAGTAATGAAACATTCAGGCCAAATGAAGAGCTAACAAGAGGACAAATGGCAGCTATATTAAACCGTGCTTTCTCCTTATCAAGTGAGAGTAAGGTTTACGATTTTGAAGATGTAAACAAAGATTATATTTTTTATAACGATATTAAAGTTATTGCAGAAGGAAATATAACAACCGGTTACTCTGAAGATAATACGTACCGGCCAGGTGAAACTACCACAAGAGCCCAGTTCTCTGTTTTTCTTGCAAGAGCCTTGGATGATACCTTTAAAGAAGAACCGTATGCCACACCGCCAATCACTTATTTTGATGACCGGATCGATGAAGCCGAAGAAACGATTGAAATGGCTATGTACGAAGAATGGGAAAAAGAATTTTATGATAACGAACCAAAGTCTCCTTTTAACGAATTAAAAGATACCTTTTTAGACTATTATACAGAGGACATTACAATCAGCAGATGGAAAGAATTTTATGAAGAGGAACTCGACAGCTGGGGCCCTGAACTTGCACAGGCCATGCCTTACCGGAGCATGGAAGATACTCACTTTGTAGAAAGAACAGAGGATAAAGTGGTTATTGGAGGGACCGAGCCTGAAAATGAACTTAACGAACAAGAAATGTATTATGAATACACCGTTGTAAAGAAGGAAAACGATTGGCTAATTGATAATTTAGAAGGAAATACGATAGAATAATGCCAATTAACTGCTAATTTTGTATGGCTTCATACCGTTGAAGTTTTATTAAAGGAGATATGTTATGATGAATCCTTCCTCGGAAAAGTTTTTGTACGATTTGCTGCACACCCCTTCTCCCTCAGGGATGGAAGAAGAAATTCAACAAAAGTGGCTTCAATATGTAAAACCTTTTGCTAACCGGTTTCAAACGGACACTGCAGGAAATGCTATGGCCTCTCTTCAGCCAGATGCTCCTTTTCAGGTCCTGCTTGCCGGCCATTGCGATGAAATTGGTTTTTTAGTGAAATCTATTGATGATAAAGGATATGTATATGTGGAACGGCTTGGGGGGATCAGCCACAAGCCTGCTCTTGGCATGAAGGTGGAAATTCTGGGGACCCACGAGCGGATTATAGGAGTGATCGGTACGAAAGCAGAGCACCACGGCGGAGCGAAAGATTCTTTTGGCTTTTCCGATTTGTTTATCGACTGCGGGGCATCTAGCAAAAAAGAACTCGAAAACTATATTGCAGTAGGAGATACCGCTGTTTATAAACGAGAACCAGAACAGCTTTTAAATAATCGAATCAGCGGACGCGGACTTGATAACCGTACTGGAGCTTTTATTGTAGCGGAAACGTTACGACGGCTTTATCAGCAATCTTTAAAGGTTGGTGTGACGGCAGCAAGTACAGTCAACGAAGAGACGAACATGGGAGGGGCTTATTTTGCTGGAGCCGGCCTCTCCCCTAATCTTGGCATCGCCGTGGACGTGACCTTTGCTACAGATTATCCAGGAGCAAATAGTGATAAAACAGCAGATGTTTTTCTTGATGGCGGCCCTGTGCTTGCCAAAGGGGCACCCATAAATCGCAAAGCCAATTCTTTACTAGAACAATCAGCCAAAGCAAAAAGCATCCCGTTACAATATGAACTCACCCCAAAACATACGGGAACGGATGCGGATCAGCTACGAAAAACGGGCAAGGGAGTTCCCATTTCTGTCGTGTCCCTGCCGCTTCGTTATATGCATGCTCCTGTTGAAACGGTCAGTCTAAATGATATTGATCAGACTGTCGATCTTTTAACTGCTTTTCTTACCAATTTAGATGGGTCTGAAGATTTACGCCCTGTCCATATCTAATGTATATCTTATCTTATTTGATGACTTCGGTGCGGTGCCGAAGTCATTTTTTTTGACTTAAGGTGGTTTATGCATAAGTTGGATAAATTCGTTTAATAATCTAATAAAGTTGTGCATTTCCTTCAAAAAGCGGGGCATAAATTAGAAAAAGCAGCCTTCCCCATTGCAGGACTAGATCCACATTTTTCAAATACTCATATTCTTCTAAAATGAATGCAAAAATCCACTAAGTTATGCATATCTAGAACAAAGCTGTCAATAAATAGCCAGAAACAGTTCATAACCCTTAAAGAATGGACACTCCACCCCACCCCTAACAAGCGAGAAAGCCGGGCCGTTTATTATTTCATATCCCTATCAATATTCTCGGATATCGTTTCATTTTCTAACAATCCCCATTTCAATAAAAAAATCCGTTATTGTCAGTTATTTTTTCAATAGTGTTAACTTGTTAAATTTTTTGAAATTTTAGTTGAATAATTATTACCGAGATGTAATAATAAAAATCAAGTCCTGCTCTAATAAATATAGGAAAGAAAGGGGGAGTATATTGTCCAGCCATGTTTTAGACATCAAAGATCTGAAAACACATTTTGCTTCTCGGGACGTTGATATTCCAGCAGTAGATGGAGTCAATTTTCATGTAGACGCTGGAGAAGTTCTTGGAATTGTAGGTGAATCCGGCTGCGGAAAAAGCGTAACCTCACTGTCAGTTATGGGACTTGTCCCCTCCCCTCCCGGCAAAATAGTCAGAGGAAAAATTTTATTTAACGGGGAAGATCTTACAAAGGCTTCAGAAAGAAGAATGAGAAAAATTCGCGGAAATGACATCGCTATGATTTTCCAGGAACCAATGACTTCGTTAAACCCAGTTTTTAAAATTGGCGAACAGCTTATCGAAGGGATACGCATACATAATAAATGGCCTAAAAAAAGAGCATATGAACGTGCAGTGGACATGTTAAAACTAGTCGGCCTTTCTAGAGTAGAAGAATTGATGGACAGCTATCCTCATCAACTATCAGGTGGCATGAGGCAGCGTGTAATGATAGCTATGGCTATGACATGCGACCCAAAAGTACTTATTGCAGATGAACCAACCACGGCGTTGGATGTGACAATCCAAAAGCAAATTCTGAATCTTATGAAAAGATTAAACAATGAATTAAATACAGCGATCATCCTTATTACCCATGATTTGGGGATAGTGGCTGAAATGTGTGACCGTATCGCTGTAATGTATGCTGGCAAAGTAGTGGAAGAAGGCAGTGTTCTAGAAATCTTCCAAAATGCTAAACACCCATACACAAAAGGGTTGATCCAGTCTGTACCTGATATGAGGGTCAAAAGGGACCGTCTTTATTCTATTCCCGGGAACGTACCTAAGCCAGGCTCTATTAAAAATGGCTGTCCGTTTGCACCGCGATGTGAGCATGCATTTACAAGCTGTACAGAAGAAATGCCGGAACTCTTAATGACAGAGAACGGCCAGAAAGTAAGATGCTGGCTGCACCAGGAGGAATAAAGGGGGATCATCATGGCTGAAAGTCTTCTAGAGGTCAACCATTTAAAAAAGTACTTCAGAGACAAAAAAGGTTTTCTCAACAAAAACCCTAAACCTGTGAAAGCAGTAGATGACATATCTTTTTTCATAAAAGAAGGAGAAACACTTGGTTTAGTCGGTGAATCTGGATGCGGAAAATCAACCACCGGCAGAATGCTGATGAGATTGATAGAACCGACTGAAGGTCATATTCAATTCCAAGGCAAAAACATTAGCGAGATGAGCCAGGCTGAGATGCGGACGGTACGAAAAGATATACAAATGATTTTTCAGGACCCTTATGCCTCCCTCAATCCCAGGCACAGGGTGGAACGAATTATCGAAGAGCCTATGATTGTTCATAACATTGGAGACAAAGAAACACGTAAGAAAAAGGTTCGTGATCTCCTTGAAGTCGTAGGATTAAATAGTTTTCATGCCAGACGCTATCCTCACCAATTTAGCGGCGGACAGCGCCAGCGTATTGGAATAGCCAGAGCGCTGGCTGTAGAGCCGAAGCTTATTATAGCAGATGAACCGGTATCAGCTCTCGATGTATCTATTCAGTCTCAAGTGCTTAATTTGCTTGAAGATTTGCAAAAGGAATATCATTTAACCTTTTTGTTTATTGCTCATGACTTAAGTGTCGTGCGGCATATTAGTGATCGTGTCGGAGTCATGTACCTTGGCAAAATTGTTGAATTAGCAGATCGGGACGAGCTTTATGAAAATCCCAAGCACCCGTATACCCAGGCATTATTATCTTCTGTTCCTATTCCCGATCCAACCTATGAGCAAGAAGAGATTGAACTAAAAGGAGATGTGCCAAGTCCAATTGACCCGCCAACTGGATGTCCTTTTCATACGAGATGTCCTCAGGCAATGGACGTTTGCAAAAAGGTTGTTCCTGAATTTAAAGAAGAACGAAATGGTCATAGCGTCGCATGTCACTTATATGACGATCAACATATGGCAATATGAGAAAAGCACAACTCGACAGGTAAATGTTCTCCAGCCATAAAAGGCCGCTTTTGCCTGTTTGGCTGGATCAGAATTAAGGATGTTCGACTAAGAGCGTCACCTCCTGTGCCAACGTCGCACTAATCCACCTCGTGTGGGCCTCCGAGAGGCTGGGCGCTGAGGCTAGACAGCTATCCAAGATAGTTTTTCAGATTATTATCAAGGGGGAAGTTTAATGAAAAAGACATGGATTGGTTCATTACTGTTTTCTGTAGTTGCTGCAGCTTCTATAGCTGGCTGTTCTTCAGATGACACAGGATCTGAAGGAGAAGCAGAAGGCGGAGACAGCGGAAGTGAAGAAACACAAGACACACTCGTTTTTGCTAGAGGTGCAGATTCTACCTCTTTAGACCCAGCCAAAGAAACAGACGGAGAGACCTTCTACGTCACTCAGCAAATCTATGACACACTCATTCAATACGAAGACGGTACAACAGAATTAGAGCCTGCTCTTGCTACCGATTGGGAAGCATCAGAGGACGGTTCAGAATTTACGCTTGAACTTCGTGAAGGTGTGACTTTTCACGATGGGACTGAGTTTAATGCTGAAGCTGTTGTAGCCAATTTTGAACGATGGATGGAATCAGAAGACTATGTGTATTATGGTTCCATGTTTGGCGGATATGGCGATGACGAGGACAATATTATTGATAATGTAGAAGCAACCGATAAATACGAAGTGACTTTTACTCTTCGTGACTCTTCTGCCCCATTCTTAAAAAACCTTGCGATGTCGCCTTTTGCAATCGCAAGTCCAGAAGCCTTTGATACACTCGAGGAAGATCCTGTCGGAACAGGCCCTTTTACGCTGGATAACTGGAGCCGTAATGATTCCATTACATTAAATAAAAATGAAGAATATTGGGTTGAAGGAAAACCTCATCTTAACCGGATTATTTTTCAAGTTATCCCTGACAACTCTTCCCGTTTGACAGCACTGCAAAACGGTGAAGTCGATTTAATTGACGGAGTTAACCCATCTGATCAATCTAAAATTGAAGATGATGCAAACATTGAAGTATTTATGCGTCCACCTCTAAACGTTGCTTATATGCCGATGAATAATGAAGAAGATCCTTTTGATGATCCTCTTGTTCGTCAGGCTGTTAACCACGCCATAGACAAACAATCTCTGATTGACAGTTTTTATGAAGGAAATGCAGAGCCTGCGAAAAACATGCTGCCTCCTACGATTAACGGATATAATGATGATATCGAGCCGTACGAATATGACCCGGATCAAGCGAAAGAATTATTAGAAGAAGCAGGTTATGAAGAAGGTGAATTAACCATTAACCTTTGGACTATGGATAATCCACGTCCATACATGCCTGCTCCGCAAAAAATTGCAGAAAGTATTCAAAAAGATCTTGATGATATCGGTGTAACAGCAAGTATTCAAACCATCGACTGGTCCACTTATTTAGAAAAAGCTCAAAATGGTGAGATGCCAGCATTCTTGATTGGATGGATCGGAGATAACGGGGATGCAGATAACTTCCTCTATACCCTTTTAGGCACTGGAAGCGGAAATAACTATTCAAACTACTCTAATGAAGAAGTAGATGAAGTTTTAAAACAAGCCCAGGCAGAAACAGATGAAGATGCGCGTGCTGAACTTTATTACGAGGCACAAGAGTTAATTCACGAGGATGCTCCTGTTGTTCCTCTTGTTCACTATGAATCTATTATGGCTGGTGTCGATACACTTGAAGGCTATAAGCCGGCTCCAACAGGATCAGAACGATTTACGAATGTAAAGTTTTCTGAATAAAAAAATAGGCAGGAGCGGCTGCTTCCCTGCCTCCTTTTAGGTGAAAGCTATTGCCTATCTGTTCAGGTACTTTCGCTTTTCTATTACAGCATGAGTTGGTGAGGTGAATGAATCAGTGCTGAATTACACTCTTCGTCGATTGTGGTCTCTTGTCCCAGTTCTTTTAGGAATGTCGATCATCGTCTTTCTCATCATACGTGCAATTCCAGGTGATCCGGCTCGCACTATTCTAGGGGACAAAGCTTCAGAGGCTGCTGTTGAAAATTTAAGAGATCAACTGGGATTGAATGAGCCTCTCTATATTCAATACTTGGAGTATATGAAAAACTTATTAACGGGCGACCTTGGTACCTCTATTCGTACAAGCTCCTCTATCAGCGGAGATATATGGCCCTATCTTGCAGCCACTATTGAGTTAGCAATAGTTGCATTAATCATAGCCATCGTCATTGGGGTCAATGCAGGTATTTTAAGTGCATGGTTTCAAAATTCCATCTTTGACTATACGGCTATGATTATCGCTCTGATTGGTGTATCTATGCCTGTCTTTTGGCTTGGGTTAATGGAACAGTGGATTTTCTCTCTTGAATTAAATTGGCTTCCTTCTATCGGTAGAGACTCTGTTCGAGATCCTGTTGAACCCATCACTCATTTGTACTTACTCGACACACTGCTGCAGGGAAACACAGATCAGTTTGTTGTTGTACTGAAACATATCATCATGCCCGGCGTAGCACTTGGAACTATACCCATGGCGATAATCGCCAGAATGACGCGCTCCAGCATGCTTGAAGTACTGCGTTCTGATTACATAAGAACCGTTCGAGCCAAAGGACAAAAGATGTTTTTAGTCGTATATAAACATGCTTTAAAAAATGCTTTTATCCCTGTGCTTACTGTTATTGGTCTTCAAACCGGTCTATTACTCGGCGGCGCAATTTTAACAGAAACCATTTTCAGCTGGCCTGGAATTGGCCGCTATGTTTATGAATCCATTCAATATCGGGATTACCCTGTGATACAGGCTGGTATTCTGGTGATCGCCACTATATTCGTTATTGTCAATTTAATTGTTGACCTTCTATACGCGGCATTTGATCCACGTATCAAGTATTAATTATTCAACAAGGAGGGTTGGTCTATGCCGGAGCCAGTGAAAGATATAAATCCTTCGCCATCACCTGAATCAGAGAAAGAAGAATCTGCTTCCATCCTTAAGGAAACATGGTATGGATTTAAGAAAAATAGACTTGCTTTAGTGGGTGCCTGTATTGTTTTTTTGTTCATCCTCCTCGGAATTCTTGCTAATGTGATCGCCCCCGAAGGAATTAATGAACAAAAGTCAGCAGATCGTCTTCTGCCCCCTTCTTCCAAATATTGGCTGGGTACAGATGACTTTGGAAGAGATATTTTGAGCCGTATTCTGCATGGAGCTAAACTGTCATTAACAGTTGGTTTCTTTGCTGTTGCCGGCTCGGTTGTAATAGGTACATTTTTTGGAATCATTGCTGGTTATTACGGACGATGGCTTGATTCTATTATTTCCCGAACGTTTGATATCATGCTGGCCTTCCCCAGCATTCTGCTTGCCATTGCCATTGTTGCCGTACTAGGGCCGTCTTTACAGAATGCTTTAATAGCCATTGCTATTATTAATGTGCCAACGTTTGGAAGAATTGTCCGATCCAAAGTGCTAGGGTTGAAAGAAGAAGATTATATCCAGGCGGCGAGATCGATCGGCATGCGAGACCGAAGAATTCTCATTCATCATATTTTGCCAAACAGCTTGGCTCCTATCATTGTCCAGGGTACACTTTGTGTGGCTACAGCTATATTAGAAGCTGCCGCTCTCGGATTTCTCGGTCTTGGAGCTCAAGCTCCTCAGCCAGAATGGGGCAGAATGCTTTCAGATTCGCGTACGTACTTGCAGCAAGCTCCTTGGACCGTGTTTTTTCCTGGAATAGCTATTATGCTCACAGTATTAGGGTTTAATCTTATGGGCGATGGTTTACGTGACGCGCTCGACCCTAAAATGAAAGAATAGGCATTACAAAATCCACCCGAGACGATGGGTGGATTTTGTCTTTTCAGCCGTTTGTTTTATTCCATGTCTTTGCTTTTTCTGCTGCTATTTTGACTTCTTCTAAAGAACGTCCCATACCGGCTTCTACTGCCGCTATATACGTTCCTTCTACTATTGGTGCATCAGCAATTTGCAAATTGCCCTCCATATCAGCCAGCATTTCGACAGCAAGCTCTGCGTTCATAAAAGCACTTCCTAAATCAAATAACAATAAAACACCCGCTTCACTATACACTTCGTTAACAGCGTTGGTAATTTTTTCAACACTGGTGCCAATTTCGCCTTCTTCCGTCCCTCCAGCTGCAGCTACCACGACATCTTTTTGTTTTGTTTGAGAAACCAGTTCCACAATACCTTCAGCAAGCTGCTTGCTGTGAGAAATAACCACAATACTCACCTTAGGCATCACTACCACCACCATCAACCATGCATTCTGCTAATGCTTCGAAAATAAGATAAGAAGAAAAGGCACCGGGGTCGATACAGTCTGACGATCTTTCTTTAAAATAAGCGGCTCTCCCTTTTTTGGCTGTCATGCCTTTCGTTTTTTCCATTGCTTGTTTGGCTGTTTCTTTTAATGAATCATTTTCTATTGGTTTGTTTTGAACATAATCCAAAACGGGAGCCCACACATCAAGCATCGTCTTGTCACCTTCATGGGCTTTGCCCCGTGTTTTAATACCTTCTACTGCAGCTTCCATTCCCTTTGCTAAAGCTTGCTGATCTACTGTGGTTCGTTCCTTCCACTGGTCAGACGCTTTTAAAAAAGCAGTGCCATATAAAGGACCTGAAGCACCACCTACTTTTGAAATAAGGGTCATAGCAACTTCTTTGAAAAGACTTCCAGTTTCTTCATAGCTGGCGGCTTCCATTTTATGAACCACTTCTTGAAAACCTCTCGCCATATTATGTCCGTGATCTCCATCCCCGATCGACTGGTCAAGCTCGGATAAATGCTCCTTGTTTTCTTGTATCTTATTATTTATTGTAATGATCCATTGTTGAAGTGCTTCTACTGTCAACTGCATAAGAGCTCCCTCCTGTTGCTTAATTTAAGTATGTTTTCAAGTCTTTATCTAATTTTAAAACGGTAATGGAGCAGCCAGCCATCTCCAATGACGTCATATATTCTCCAACCAATGATTTTTTCAATTGAATGTTTTTGCTTTCCAGCAATGCAGCCACTTTTCGATGGACAATATACAGTTCCATAAGAGGGGTAGATCCGAGGCCATTTGTAATCACAGCTGCCTCTTCACCCGGCACAAATTGTAACTCATTAAGTATATTTTTCATGATTTCTTCCGTTATTTGATCTGCCGGCTTAAGTGATGTACGTTCCATTCCCTGCTCCCCGTGGATACCCGTCCCTATTTGTATTTCATCCTCTTTAAGCGTAAACCCTGGTTGTCCGGAAGCAGGAACTGTGCTGGGACTTAGAGATACCCCCATGGAGCGGAGATTTTTGATGGCATGCTGAGCTATTTGTGCCACTTCTTTTAAGCTTTTCCCTTCAGATGCAGCTTGTCCGGCTATCTTGTGGACAAAAATGGTTCCAGCTACCCCTCGCCGATCTTCTTTGTTTTCCACTGCCGTATCATCTCGAACAATAACTTGTTCGACTTCTATTCCTTCTGCCTGTGCCATTTCGGCAGCCATATCAAAATTCATGACATCGCCACTGTAATTTTTTACAATAAGCAAAACCCCTTCACCGCCATCAACTGCTTTTATGGCTTCAAAAATCTGATCGGGAGTCGGAGAGGTAAACACTTCACCAGCAACCGCTGCATCGAGCAAGTGTTCACCTACAAATCCAGCATGGGCCGGCTCATGACCGCTGCCGCCGCCGCTAACCAGTCCTACTTTTCCCTTAATAGGCGCCTCTTTTCTTACCAGAACACTCAGCCCTGGTAATCTTTTTAATGTTTCTGGATGGGCAGTTATAATACCATCAAGCATTTCATCTACCACTTGTTCTGGATTATTAATTAATTTTTTCATATTTGCTGTCAGCCTCCTTACTATCATTCCTCTGTTTCTCTTTACCCTTTTACCAATATTCTATCCTCTGTCTTTCGTAACCTTCTGAAGTATAAAAATAGTAACCATTTGCCTGGTCTGGTATGGGTAAATGGTTACTTACATCTATTTTACAAATAAACGCATTAGTCCGCAGCGCAGTGCCTGCAAAACGCTCCTCGAATTTTTCTGTGACCTCAAAACCGTTGGCTTCATAAAAATTTTTCCCTTTTTATTATCGCGTTCCACAATCAATGTAATCGTTTGCCCCTGAGGTACCATATCTACCAGCTCGTTTAATAACATCTTTCCTATCCCCTGGTTTTGGTAGTCTGGTAATAAGTATAAAGCGGAAATTTCATATTCTTTTGCTCTGCCAGACTGCGATAAATTTGCAAATCCAGCAATAACTTTCCCAACTTCTGCTACAAGCAATGATCCAATCTCTGTTTCATTCTTTCATCTGAATAAGCATTTGTTAGAAAATGATCCTGAACTTCTTCCGGAATTAATCCTTCGTATGTGTCATGCCAGGAAGTCCATGCCACATGCTGTACGTTTTTAATATCTGCCTCTACCATCGGACGTATCTTCGCTTTCAACACAGACACCTCCCTTTTTTATAAGTTACCATATTTTTCAATTTAGAAACGTATAAAACCCCGTCACCTAAAGTGAACGAGGTTTTAGATCTCTATGAGAGTTTAACCTTTTGAAGCCGCAGCGCATTCAATACAACAGAAACCGAGCTAAAAGCCATGGCGGCTCCTGCTACCCAGGGAGCGAGAAGACCAATCGCGGCAATCGGAATGCCTAATGTGTTATAAATGAAAGCAAAAAATAGATTTTGTTTAATATTTGTCATAGTTTTTCTGCTCATTAATACTGCATCTGCTGCACTATTTAAATCGCCGCGCATTAGAGTAATATCAGCAGCCTCAATCGCTACATCAGTGCCTGTACCGATAGCCATGCCAATATCTGCAGTCGCGAGAGCCGGTGCATCATTAATGCCGTCTCCGACCATTGCCACTTTTTTCCCTTGTTCTTGCAATTTTTTGATTTCGTCACTTTTTTGCTCCGGCAATACTTCAGCAATGACATGGTCAATGCCCACATTCCGCGCTATCGTTTCCGCAGTTCTCGTATTATCGCCGGTCAGCATAAGTACTTCGAGCCCAGCTTCTTTTAATCGCTGAACAGCTTCTTTAGAAGTTTCCTTCACTGTATCAGCTACAGCAATAATACCTGCAAATGTATCATCTGCCGCAACAAGCATTGTGGTTTTTCCTTCTTCTTCAAATTTTTGCAGGGAAACTTCCACATTGTTTAAAACGACGCCTTCCTTCTCCAGCCATTTTCGAGTTCCAATTCGTACTGTTTTTCCTTCTACTACTGCTTGAACTCCATGCCCAGGCACAGCTTCAAAGTTTTTTGCATCCACCAAGGAAATTTCTTTCGTTTTTGCCCCTTCTACTATTGCTAATGCTAAAGGATGCTCAGAAGATTTTTCTGCGGAAGCAGCCAGCTGCAGAAGGTCATTTTCCGTCCAATTTTCAGCCGGAACTACATCCGTGAGTGCTGGTTCCCCTTTTGTAACAGTTCCTGTTTTATCAAGAACAATGCTTTGAATGTTCTGGGTGTTTTCAAGATACTCCCCGCCTTTAAAGAGAACTCCTATTTCTGCAGAACGGCCTGACCCTGCCATAATGGAAGTTGGGGTGGCCAACCCCAGCGCGCAAGGACAAGCTATTACAAGAATAGAAATCATCGGGATCAGCGCACTGCCAAACTCCCCGGGGGTTACAAAGGTTATCCAAATAATAAAAGTATATACTGCTATTCCTATCACGCTTGGAACGAATACTCCAGAGACGCGGTCAGCAAGGCGCTGGATATCAGCTTTAGAGCTTTGGGCCTCTTCCACTACTTTTATAATTTGAGACAATGCCGTATCTTTTCCAACTTTTGATGCTTTGATTTGTAATACACCATTTTTATTAATAGTCGCTCCAATCACTTCGTCTCCCGTTCCTTTGTCAATCGGCAGACTCTCACCAGTTAACATGGATTCATCAACTGCCGATTTACCTTCAAGGACCTCTCCATCTACAGGAATCTTTTCGCCTGGCTTCACAATGACGATATCACCTGGTATAACTTCTTCAACTGGAATCTCCTGTTCCTTATCATCCCGTTTTACAACGGCCGTTTTCGCTTGCAGACCAAGAAGTTTTTGAATAGCTTGGGAGGTCCGCCCTTTTGCACGTGCTTCAAATAATTTCCCTAGCACAATAAGGGTAATGATAATAGCTGATGCTTCAAAATAAAGCTCCGGCATGCCAGTTCCGCCATTACTCAGCCATGACCACCCTAAATAGACACTGTAAAAATAAGCTGCTGAAGTACCCATTGCTACCAGTACATCCATATTCGCACTTTTGTTGCGAAGTGCTTTATAGGCTCCTTCATAGAACTGCCAGCCAATGATAAATTGAACAGGTGTCGCTAGAATGAATTGAATCCAAGGGTTCATTAAAATATCCGGCATCCAAATAAACGAAAGCCTTTCAAAATGGGTTACCATCGTCCAAAATAAGGGAAAAGAGAGAATAGCCGAAACAATAAATTTTACGGTTTGTCTTTGTACTGCTTTATCTTTCTTTGAGGCAGTCTCGTCTGTTTTTTCTTGAAGCGAGTAGCCTATTTTATCAATAGCCTCTATCATTTCGCGAGGCGATACATTGTTAGGGTTATATTCAACCGAGGCTGTTTCGAGAGCAAAATTAACAGAAGCCTCTGAAACTCCCGGCATTTTATTCAGCTTTTTTTCAACTCTGTTTGCACATGCAGCACACGTTATGCCGCTAATATCAAATTCCGTTTTTTCATGAACGACCTCATACCCAAGGTTTTGTATTTTTTCTTCAAACTCATTTACATTCGTTTGTTCTGGGTCGTATTGTATTTTAGACCGTTCCATGGCAAGGTTTACATTTGCATCATGCACACCTTCCATTTTTTTTAACCCTTTTTCAATACGAGCAGCACAGGCAGCACATGTCATGCCAGAGATTTGTAAAGTGGTTTCTTCTTGATGAGCCATTTTATTCCCTCCTTTACTGTAAGGTAATCACAAACATTCTTATACCCTATGGGTGTATATATTTATTAAAAAATATAGAACCCATATAGTAGGATTCTATTATTCTTTAACATCATATCCTTGATCATCAATCGTTTCTACAATCTCTTTATGGGATGTCTTTTCAGTATTATATTCTACATCTACTGTACCCTGCTCCAGGTTTACCTTCACTTTAGATACACCATCTAAATCTCCAACACTTCCTTCTACTGCTTTGACGCAATGACCACAGGACATTCCTTGAACGTTTAACGTTTCTGTTTTCATAATAACCGTATTCCTCCTTCATCTGTCTAAATTCATTATACAATACACCGGCAGGGTATAGTTAAGAAAATGATTTATTTTATCATTCGTTTCATTAATTCTATTAATTCTTCGATGGATTCTTCTCCGTTTCCATTTTTTATCGCATTAGCAACACAATGATTTGTATGGTCTTCCATTAAAGCTAGCGACACTTTATTCATCGCAGATTGAATAGCAGCTATTTGATTTAAGATGTCAACGCAGTACCTGTCATTTTCCACCATATTGTGTATTCCTCTGACTTGTCCTTCAATTCTTTTTAATCTATTTAAGAGCTGCTGTTTGTTAGGCTGAACCGTGTTTTTCTGGTTAGTATGAGTATGTTCTTCCATCTCATCTATATACCCCTTTCTTTAAAATATACACCTACCCCGTATTTAAAACATATCATTTTATCTCGGATGCTTCAATATTTTTGTTTATACAAATAGGACCCCACCTTTTAAAGCATTTCCTTAAAGATGAGGTCTAAAACTAAGCCTTGATTGACTGTTCTTGAGTGTTAAAAGCATCTTTCTGTGTTAATTCTTGCTGCTTTACTTCCTTGGCTATATTTCCTAATATGGCGAGCGAAATCATAGATACTAATAAAGAAGACCCCCCATAACTAATAAACGGAAGCGTAATCCCGGTGATCGGCATCAAACCGCTGACTGCAGCAAGGTTAAATAACGCTTGAAACAATAGAAAACAAACAATCCCAAAAGCTAAAAGCTTACCAAATAAGCGCTGGCACTTTATCCCGGCAATAAATCCTCGATAAGAAATCACCATAAAGCAGGCAATAATAAAAAGCATCCCAAATATCCCAAGTTCTTCTGCAATCACTGCAAAAATAAAATCCGTGTGCGGCTCAGGGAGAAAGTGCATTTTTTGAACACTTTGCCCTAATCCCGTTCCTGTTACACCTCCATGCGCCATTGCAATATAGGATTGAATTAATTGATGGCCGCTTCCTTGCATTTCATACTCAAACGGATCTCTAAAAGCAACAAGGCGCTGCATCCGGTAGGGAGCTTGAAAAGCAAGCCATGTTACTGCCAGGGTGGCCAGCACTCCTAAAGTAATTAGATGACGCCAGCGGGCTCCGGATAAAAAAACTATGGTGCCTCCTACGAGCAAAATCGTCGTGGCGGTACCTAGATCAGGCTGAAGCATAATCAAAATAAAAATAAACACCACAATAATCAAAGGAGGAAGTACTCCTTTTATAAATTGATCAATATATTCGTGTTTTTTAGAATAGACATAGGATAAATAAAAAATGACAGAGATTTTCACAAATTCAGAGGGCTGGACTGTAAGAGGGCCTAATGACAGCCAACGCTGTGCTCCATTGACATTGGTGCCAATTAAAATAACAAGTATTAAAGAAACAACAGAAAGGCCAACAATAAAAGGGACCAGCTTCATATATAAACGATACGGAAAATGAAGCATAATGAAAAAGAGAAAGAAACCAATCATTAACCATAATAACTGTCTTTTCACAAAATAAAAGGCATCATCTGCCATATCCAACCCAAGAGGGAAGCTGGCACTATAAACCATCACAAGGCCAAAACTAATTAATAAAAATGCCGTGATCAGCATTATCCAATCATACCGTTTTAATATACGAGACACGAAACCACCACCGATTGTTTAATATATGTATCTCCCCTGATAAAACAAGAAGGCACCATGTTTTCTTCAACAGCTTAATGACAAAAGTTTCTCCTAATAAACTACTAGAAGGAAGCGAAGGCTTCAATCCTCCACAAGGAGGTTTTTTACTGTTATGGATTTCCTTTTTTTTAAGGATATGAGAAGATTAGTTCGAGATTAGCGAAAGGACGTAGAAGCTCAAATGTCACGTAAACAAGCATATTTATGTGCAGTAGCTGGGGCAGCTTTGTGGGGGTTGATCGGAATATTTGTACAGGTTCTTTATGATGCTGGCTTTACCCCCTGGCAGACGGTAGCGATTCGTGCTATTTTCTCAGTGATTTTAATTGTAGGATATCTGGCTGTTTTCAAACCTTCCTATTTAAAAATTAAATTAGGAGATTTCCCATTTTTTATTGGAACTGGCATTATCAGCATTGTATTTTTTAATTGGTGTTATTTTACTGTCATGGAAGAAGCAACAGTTTCTCTTGCGGTTGTCCTGCTTTATACAGGGCCATTATTTGTGACTATAATATCGCGGTTTTTATTTAAAGAATGGCTTACTAAACGTAAAATGCTATCTCTCTTGTTTACGATTACGGGGTGTGCATTTACTGTAGGTCTGCTTCCAGCCTTTCAAACAAACGTTTCCGGGTTTGTAATCGCTGCCGGAATAGGATCTGGATTTTTTTATTCGTTGTACAGTATTTTTGGAAAATATGTTAGCAGCCGCTATTCCTCCATGACGATTACCGCTTACTCTTTTATTTCTGCAAGTCTCCTTATGATTCCTGCTGGCGGGTTAGCCGGAGACCTCAACAAAATGTTAAATACGAAAGTTATTTTGGCTTCTCTTGGCCTTGCCATTATAGCAACAGTACTTGGATACATATTATATACCGCTGGTTTAACCTATATTGAATCCAGCCGGGCCTCCATTTTAACAACGATAGAACCTGTTGTTGCGATCACAGTGGGTATAACCTTATTTGGAGATACGCTTAACCTATGGCAGGTGCTCGGTGTGACACTTGTCCTTGCCTCCATCTTTTTGGTTGCTGAAAAATCAAATCAGCACTCTGCGGAATCGACCACTTAGCGATTTACCGTTCCTATACCTGGGAACGGTTTTTTTGTTCTTAAATATAGGTCTAAGCAATCAGGAAGAAATTGTGTTTTTTCGTAAATACATAACTACCTTTTGCATTTTATTTCCTTTATTGTTTAAAATATAAGAACAAACGTTCGTGTTTGTGGTTGTTTTTTTAACATGAATTTGACTATTGAAAGTACAAGGACAGAAGGGAGGCTTAGCATGACTAAAATAATTTCCGACTTAAATGGCATATGTCCGCGCCTCGACAGTTTTTTAAGACACAATAAGCGATTATGCAATTGCTCCGTCCTTCAACGTTTTTTAATCGATAAAGAAAACAAGCAACTCTTTATACATGCTATCTGTCAACCAAATGAAACAAATGAAGAAGCATTGGACAAAGCTTTCCGGTACCATTTCGGTAATATGAAGCTCACGTCTTATATATTAAAAACGCTGCACTGGCACGCCATCCAGTATGACCAGCACATTCGTAAATCAAATAAAAGATTTCCATTAATTCTGGACCAATCCTTTTTCGATGAAAACGAGCCCTCCTATCTTCTTGATGTAATAAGCCGAGAGGAGGCTCTCGAAGAATCTTTTGAGGAAAATGGTGAACGCTTAGAAGACATGATTGGCAAGGACGATTTATTTATGGCCTATCAAAGACTTACTGATTACCAAAAAGATATCCTTGAAAAAAGTTATGTGAAGGGATGGAAAGACACAGAAATAGCGGAGCACCTTCACATTAGCCAGCAAGCTGTTTTTAAAACTCGAAAAACCTCTCTTGATAAAATGAGAGCTTTTATGAAAAGGAGGAATACGTCATGATGGCTTTTACAAACGCTACTGAGTTTATTCAACTGCTTGCAAATTTCGGTTTTCCGGTTGTGGTTACTTTTTATCTATTGTTTCGTTTTGAAAGAAGAATGGAACATATGTCCTTCACTCTTCAACAACTGCATTCCTCTTTTTTTCGGCCGGAAAAAAGAAAGGAAGATGACGATGGTTAATGTTTACACACTAACTTTAGAAGCAAGAGAGCATAATCGTGATGCTTTGGCTCAAGTAGTCGAACATTTTGAGCCTTTTATTCAAAAATCTCTGCAGCAAACATCTTACAAAGAAAGAGAAGATTTAAGGCAGGTACTGCGGCTGAAATGCATGGAGAGCATTTTTACCTTTGAAGTAGAAAATGTACCAGGTTTTTGGGAATTTAAAGAGAACTTACCAATTGATGAGCCGTAAAGACTCGACTTCTATCTATCTTACAAATGAAATGAAGGTTGATAAAAATAAAAGAAGTAATGCAGGGTTCTGTATGACAATAGAAATCACAACACTTGTAAAGCGGTTTCACCAAAAGTACTTTCTAAAAGGATAGCATGTGGGTAAAACAAGGGAAAATTCCTCTCATAACGGCTATGGAAACCCGAGTGAAAACGCAGGTTATTTCAGAGCTGTCACCGATATATTGTTTGAAGTAGAACTATAAATTAAAGCAAATAAATGACACTTAGTCCAACAAAATGCTGCCGGATATCCAAAAAAATTTAGATGATTTATGCGAACGGATGCTAGAAGAGCAAGTCCTTACAGCTGGCGCAACACAGCTGGCCAAACGCCGGACTGCGGCTATGAACGCTGCAGGGAGCTGTGTCCTCATTTTCACCGCGTACTTGAAGGTTTGATACAAGCTGTAGAAGTCCATTCCCTTTCATAATGTTTCATGTGAAACATCCCTGTGGTTAAGAACTCCACAGGGATGGATTCAGTAGTGAAAACATGTTTGCATCAATCATAGGAAAGTTATCTCCCTATGAAGAAATTCTCTAACCTATTTATTCAAGATCGGCGTGCGGCGAACAAGCCGCTATGCATGAAACGCATACCAAAGATTTTTCCTGCCAACCCAGAGCGCCCTTCGCCAAAAATAAAAAAGTGACCATCCCTATTAATTTATCCGCTTCTTGATTAATTTCTTTCTTATCCACAATTTTTATTACTGTTTTCACTTCTGAAACATTTCTCATGAACTCATCACCCTCTTTAGGTTTGCTGTAGATTTTTAAGGGTTATCTGCTCCTGTGATTGCCCCTCCAACTATTAATATCTCTGGCTTCCAGAGCACAATATCAGAAATAGTCTTTTTATTGATACCGCCTGCTACAACAACCTTCCAGTGTGGAAAGTCATCTAACCATTTAAAGTGCTCCCTGCGTATTCTTTGGATTTTTTGCATGTCCCTGCGAGTATGAAGAGAAACAAGCTCGGCACCCAAAGCATCAAGGTCTGTTCATTTTTGTTGAGACCAAACATCAAGCAGATCTATCCCTTTTTTCAAAAAACTCAGTTAAAAATATTGGCAGTTTTAATGTTTTTTCACATATATGACAAAAGGGTTAAGACTGTATAACGGTTTGGTTGGGATCATTTTGTAATGTTGGGCTCTGCTTTATAATATATAGGTATATATTAACTATTTGGTATGCTAATTTTCCTATAAAGGTGTTGGGGAGTATGAATGTTAAAAAGTATTTAAAATGGACGCTGCCGGTTTTTATACTGGCCTGCGTTTTTGGGACTGCTTATTTCTTTGTTACTCCCAGCTACAGTCACGAATACAAACAGCTGACAGAACGAGTAGAAATTGGGCTGAAGTATACAAACCCTGAAGAATCTGTAGTTTATGTCCACCCTTTCGTTGAAAACCCCAACAATACTACAAACTTAAAATGGACCCACACGCAAAACTTCATCAAGATATGGGTCCTTGATGAAGAAGGAAATGTTATTGACGATGCAGTAACTGTTGAAAAAGTGGAAAAAGAAAATGCCAATCTGATGCAAACAACTCTTAAGCCGGGACAAAAGGAAAAAAACAGGCATTATTATAAGATTCATTTTTCTGAAGATGCTGATCGCCTTAAGCTTTCTTTAAAGGGAGAAGTGGAAGACGAGTTTGGCACAGCAGAAATTGAAGAAATTATCGAAGTAAATGTGGATTACTTAAATATATAAGGAGAAAGGAGCCGTTATGGAGGAATAATGGCTCCTTTTTTGGTACCCTACCTCTCTTATTCAGCATTCGCTCAGTTAGTCCTTCGCCAATCATGATTCTTGAAGCCTGAGAAAGGAGAAAGAAAGATGAAACGATGAACGGTAACTAAGGAAGACTCTTAGCACCCTAAACGGGAGCAAATAAGATAACATGGGCTTCATGAAAGGGGTTTGGTGCCATAGCAAGAGAGATCCAGGAGGAACGGTCGTCAAGGAGGGGGCTTGAAGACCGAAGTTGAAAGAAGAGAGGAAATGCGGCAACCAAGCAAGGATTTTAAGCATTTAAAAACGTATTGCGACTTCACCTATTCGTAGGACGGTTACATAAACCGAAAACAGAAAACCTAGCAAAACAGCCGGTCATGAAAATACATCACGACCGGCTGTTACCATTGATACAGCTGTATCCTTTTAAATTACACCCTACCAGCGGGAGGTCAGCATTTTTCTTCTTGTGTAAAATTCTACTCCGTCTTTGCCATTTGCATGCAGGTCACCATAGAATGAATTTTTCCAGCCGGAAAATGGGAAGAACGCCATTGGCGCTGGCACGTTAACATTGACACCAAGCATACCTACTTCAATATCTTCTCTAAATTCTCGTACGGCGTGTCCACTTGAAGTATACAGTACTGAACCATTGCCAAATTCGGACTTATTTGTAACTTCAATCGCTTCTGTTAAATCTTTCACTCGAACAATCGAAAGAACCGGGGCAAATATTTCTTTTTTCCATATGTTCATATCCGGAGTCACATGATCAAAAATAGTTGCCCCTAAAAAGTAGCCTTTATTCATATTTTCAGCATCTTTTCTTCCATCGCGGGCTAATACGGCTCCTGCTTTTTCCCCCTCTTCGATTGCCTGGTGTACTTTTTCTAAATGAGATTGCCTGATAACCGGCCCAAGGTTGACCTTTTCATCCAGGCCGTTTCCTAATGTCAGCTGGTCTGCTGCTTCACCCAGACGCTCAATCACTTCATCAGCAATATCTTCAGTTACAACAACGACGGAAGTAGCCATGCAGCGTTGTCCTGCACTTCCAAAAGCCCCTCCTATAATTCCTTTAATGGTGGTTTCTAGATCACAGTCTCCAAGAACGATCGAATGGTTTTTAGCACCAGCAAGTGCCTGTACTCTTTTGCCGTTGTTCGCCGCAGTTTTGTAAATATATTCCGCAACAGGCTGTGAACCTACAAAAGATATAGCATCAACCTCATCGTGCTCTAATAATCCATTGACGACGTCATGGGCACCGTGAACAATATTTAATACACCTTCTGGCAAACCTGCTTTTGTAATAAGCTCTGCTAACTTCTCTGCTAAGAGCGGTGTTCGTTCAGAAGGTTTTAAAACGAATGTATTTCCACATACAATGGCAAGCGGGAACATCCAGCATGGTACCATCATTGGAAAGTTAAACGGGGTGATTCCTCCAACCACTCCTACTGGGTAACGATACATACCGGATTCCATGTTTGTTGCTATATCAGGAAGAACGTCTCCCATCAATAAGCTTGGTGCTCCAGCCGCAAACTCAACACACTCGATACCTCGCTGTACTTCTCCATAGGCATCGTCATAACATTTACCGTTCTCTTCTGTGATAATTTTTGCAAGGTCCTCATAGTTCTCCATTAAAAGCTGCTGATATTTGAACATAATACGTGCGCGTTTTGGGACGGGGGTTTTTTTCCATGATTTAAATGCTTTTCTTGCGGAATTCACGGCCTCATCGACATCTGCTTTTTTAGATATTGGTACTTGGGCAAGCTCTTCCCCGGTTGCCGGGTTAGGGACTACTTCGTACGGTGCAGTTTCAGCTTCCACCCATTTTCCATTAATAAAATTTTTTAACGTTCGTGTTGTTTGTATTTTCATATTATATCTCCTCTCGT
Source organism: Alteribacillus sp. JSM 102045 (assembly GCF_041949975.1). Taxonomy (NCBI): domain Bacteria; kingdom Bacillati; phylum Bacillota; class Bacilli; order Caryophanales; family Bacillaceae; genus Alteribacillus; species Alteribacillus sp. JSM 102045. Next base: position 31,514 of record NZ_JBHFQG010000007.1, read on the forward strand.
TGATTAGCTTCGATCACTAGATTTTTTGGGTATTGATACGTAAATGCTTTATGATACAATCCTACAATTTCTTCTTTATCAGGAACTATCGGGTTGTTCGAAGGACTGCCGCTATCCAAGGCGTCTTCCGCCATTTTAGATAATTGAGAATAATATTGTTCTTCATTTACTCCCCAGTCCTTCAAATTAGGAATATCTAAATTTTTACAAAGAAGAAGAACTTTTTCTACTAAATAATTGGCTGCTTCTTGATCTGAGAACGTTTTTTTATCCGGGAATATAAAACGCGCCATCTCAGCCAGTCTGTGTACACATGATTCCTGACTGTACTCAAGTACCACCGGCAAAAGCATAGCATTAGATATACCGTGAGGCACATGAAACAATGCACCGATTGGCCGTGACATACCGTGAACTAAACAAACAGATGCGTTTGAGAAAGCCATACCAGCCTGCATAGCACCAAGGGCCATATTTTCCTGCGCCTTTTCATTCGATCCATCTTTATAAGCTGATTCCATGTTATCCATAATCAGTTTAGCAGCTGATAAAGCAAGCTGGTCCGAAAAGGGGTGGGATTTTTTTGAAATGTAGGCTTCAAGGGCGTGAGTTAAAGCATCCACCCCAGTTGCTGCAGTTGTCCCTTTTGGGGAAGACATCGAAAGCTTCGGGTCTACAATTGCGATTTCCGGCATAAACGCCGGCTGTTTTATCATCATTTTTACATCATTGGATGTGTTTGTAATTACGGTGACGTCGGTTGCTTCTGAACCGGTGCCTGCTGTAGTTGGAATAGCGATGAGGGGAAAAGGATTTTTACTGGCTGTTCTTTTGTTGTTCATATATTCGCTGATTTCCCCACCGTTTGATGCCAGTACGGCCACAGCTTTTGCGGTATCAATACAACTCCCTCCTCCAAGCGCAATGACCACCTCTGCCTGCTCCTTCTCTAGTAATGCTAAAGCTTCTCTTACATACACATCTGTTGGTTCTGAAGCTACTTCTAAGTAATCCGTATAAGCGACTTCAGCACTCTCAAGAGTACGGTGGCACTTTTCAAGATAACCAAAGTCCTTCATGATCCGGTCACTAATAATGAGGGCATTTGTTCCTAATTTTGACGCTTCTTCACCAGTTTTAAATAAACTATCCTGGCCATAAAACACGTGCCTCGGAAAACACATTGTGAACACACTCACGTCTGCATAACCTCCCTTTCTTGTTTAGAAGGTTATATTGCAAATGTTGTGCCAATTTTTAAAAGTATGAATAGTATCCCTGTCTGTCAGAGAATGAACAACTCGCATCAGCTATAAATATGATCGATAGAAGAAAAAGTTAAAGTAATATATGTATATAAAAATATACAATAATTCAATATATGTATATAAAAATATACATCAAGTCCCTATATTAAATTCGTTTAGTTTTTTGTAAAGGGTGGTTCTATGAATACCCAGTGCTTCTGCTGTTTTCGTTTTATTTCCTTTATGTTTCGCGAGTTCTTCTTTAATCAATTCTCTTTCTTGGAGCAGTTTTTTTGATTTCAATGAAAAAAGGGACGAAGATACCTTATGTAATGAACTATTTTTTACAGCTGCAGGTAAATCTGTTTCCTTAATAAAAGGTCCCTCTGTTAACACCACAAGCTGTTCTGCTATATTTGTTAATTCCCTGACATTTCCGGGCCAATGGTAAGACATTAAAAACTCCATCGCTTTTTGATTTATTTGCTTAACGGGATAACTATTTTCTTCAGAAAACTTTTTTATGTAATGGCCTAACAACAGCGGGATGTCTTCTGGCCGTTCCCGCAGCGGAGGTATGTTTATTTCAATAACATTCAGACGGTAGTATAAATCCTCGCGGAATCGTTTTTGTTCTACAAGCTTCTCAAGCTTTTCATTGGTGGCAGCTATAACTCTGACTTGCAGCGGTATACGTACGTGACTTCCTATTTTTACTAATTCACGCTCTTCTAGGATACGAAGCAGCTTTGCCTGCATGGCTAAAGGCATCGTGCTGATTTCATCTAAAAATAAGGTACCGTAATTAGCAGCTTCAAATTTCCCTTTGTGTCCGCCTCTTTTTGCACCTGTAAAGGCGCCTTCTTCGTAACCAAACAATTCTGCTTCAAGTAAATGTTCCGGTATTGCCGCACAATTAATACTTATGAACTCTCCTTTTCTCTCACTCATTTGATGAATAGATTGGGCAAACAATTCTTTCCCCGTACCGCTTTCACCGCTCAGCATAACCTTCGCATTCGTCCTTGCTGCTTTCCTTGCTTTGCTTTTACTTTCTGTCAGCTTTCCGCTGTCTCCAAGAATTTGTTCAAAGGTATAAAGGTTAGTCTGATTTCTAGTCCGAGTCCTTTCTTCATCTTCAAATGGCGGAACACTCTGCATGTTGCCTACATTTCCGAGAATTCGGTAAAGCTCACTAACTCCTTCAAAAATAAGCATTCCTATTGCACCAGTAACTTCTCCATCTTTCCAAATCGGAATGCGGTGTACAATCATTTTCTGGCCTTGTATGATTTGAATTTCTCCTTTTTCCGGTACCCCAGTCTGTATAGTTATATGTAGCCTCGTATTTTCAATTACCTCCTCAACCGAACGTCCAATCACTTCTTCTTCCGGAGGCAAACCCAAAAAGTTACGGTAGGCACGGTTCATTTGCTGTATTTTTCCTTCCCGGTCTACAACGGTTATGCCTTCGTACGCACTATTTAAAATAACATCCATAATTTCACTGTAGTGCTGCAAAGATTTAGAAAATTCCTTGTATGCCTGCAACAGACTTTTCACCGTAAATACACCGCATAGCTTTTCTTTTTCATCAACAACCGGCAGAGGTAAATCAGTTTGAGATATATCAAAAATAGAATCCGTCGTTTTAATGACCGGGGTTTTTCTAAACCAATCCCCTTCTCTTTTTTTTTCTTTTAAAAAATAAGAGCTTACTTGTGAAATTGATAAAATGCCTAAAGGCTCGCTTTTTCCATTAACAAATACGAACCGTTCGGGAGCCTTGCTGCTCTCTAATTTCGTAAGAATATCTTCTAATCTTGTTTTCTCAGCTTGAAAGATGATAGATTTCTCCATCATTTGTCTGACGGTAACAAACTGTTGAATATGTTCCACCCTGGCACCTCCTCCAGCAAGATCTATATCCACTCACTTCACTGTTTCAATCGTTAATGTATAATCTTTATCACTGACATAGGCATAATAAATCTCGTTCACTTTATTATAACCTTTTAATTGCAGTTCACGTTTTAACCATTCTTGATTTTTATTAATAAGTTTAAGATTTTTATGCTGAACAATTCCTTCAACTATAACCGCTATCGGCAGTCCTTTATATTGGGATGGAATATCTAAATTCTGAAGCGTTACCGGGGTAATCTCTGGTTTTGGTATAACACTAAGTTTTCCATTAGGTTCTAATAAAACGTATTCAATATCTTTTATATCAGGATAGCCGGCTGTTCTAATACTTGAAAGTAATTCTGCTAATGAGTAACGGCTTTTTTTTAAATTTTCAACACTTAATTTGCCGTGCTTAATTAAAATAGTTGGTTCTCCAATAATAAACTGACTAAGAGGCTGTATGAGACTTAACCTTGCAATGAAGCTGTACAGTAATCCAATGACAATAATACCAATAACACCGTGCAAAAACCCTTTGATTTCCACTACACTTAAGCCAACATACGATAAAAAGAAAATCGTGATCAAATCATAAGGAGTCCATTGAGACAACAATGATTTCCCTAATACTCGCATAATGACAAAGATTAAAACAAACAACACTGCTAGTTTTATGAGCTCGATCCACATTGCTAACCTCAATTTTTATATATTTTAAACCATTTCCTATTTTAAACTTCATTCGCTATAACTATTCTAGGTTGAATTAAAATAGGCCTTTCCAAAATTGTTTTGGAAAGGCCTAATCGGGCCCAGCTAGTAACATTTCCATTATCATCAAACGGGCTTTCTAATCTGTTAAAGGTTCCTTTTACGGGTTAAATAGAGAAATAGGCAAATTAATTTGTGAGGAGGTTAATTTAGTAAATATTTACTAAGAGAAAAAACACCAGTAAATAGTTAAACCTTAACAATCTTTACTGGTGTATTTATGATTATGAAAAGTTTACCGGTACTCCGGTTTTCTCTAATAATTCATAAAACGTAGGGCAAGTTTTTGATACACAGCCGGGGTCTTCTATTGTGACGCCGGGAACTTTTGTGCCGATGAGAGATAGAGCCATCGCTACCCGGTGATCGTCATAAGAATGAAGGACAGTCCCTTTAGGGGTTCCTGGATATACTTTTAAACCATCTTGATATTCTTCTACTTGAATACCCATTTTTGTAAGCTCGGTACAAACCGCCTTAATTCGGTCCGATTCATGATGGCGGATATGCTCCACCTCTTTAATGGTAATAGGTCCATCTGAAAAAGGGGCAATAGCGGCAAGGGTAAGCGTCTGATCGGACATTTCTTTCATGCTGATTTCAAAATTTCCTTTTAACTGTGCAACACCTTCTACTTCTATATACCCTTCCCCTTTCGTCACACGGCAGCCCATTTTTTCATAAAGATCCACCATATAAATATCAGGCTGATTTGTTTGCATGGTAAGATTATTAATACGTACACGGCTATTGTTAATAGCTGCCAGTGCCATAAAATAGCTTGCTGTAGAGGCGTCCGCTTCAAGTGCCATCTTTTGACCGGTATAGCCCGAAACCGGCACTTTCATATTTGTAAGCTCTTCGTTGTAAGCTGCTTCCACTCCGAAAGCTTTCATAAGGTCGATCGTTATGTTTACATAGGCATGCTGGACAATGTAATCCGGTATATTAATTTGCAGTGCTTGTTCGGCGTATGTTCCAGCTAACAATAATCCGCTGATAAATTGGCTGGATACTTTTCCTGAGATCGTAACATCCCCGCCTTTTAAGCCGTTCGCATGAATTTTTAAAGGATAGTACCCTTCTTTTTCCAAGTACTCTACTTCTGCTCCCAAGGCTTCTAATGCTTCCATCAGCGGCTGTACCGGACGCTCACTCATTCGTTTGCTCGCTTCTACCTTAAACGTACCTTCCTTAGAAGAAGCTAAAGCTCCTGGCAGAAAACGCGCAATGGTACCGGCTGCCCCGATATAAAGGTCTGCCTCTTTTTCCGGCCAGTTTCCCCCACATCCTTCGATCTTTACTGTATCTCCTTCCACCTCAATCGAGATACCGAGTTTTCGAAGAGCATCGATACACCAATAGGAATCATCACTTCGCAAAATGCCGGATAACTCTGAGGTACCATCGGCTAAAGCTGCTATAATTAAAGCACGATTCGTAAAGCTTTTACTTCCAGGTACGGTAATACTCGTATGAACCGTATTTTCTTTCACTGGATGTACTTCGACACGATTTACATCATTTAAAGCCGCCCACGGGGAACGAGCTTTTAAATCTGGCTTGCTCATATTATCTTCCTTTCTACTGCAGGAATGAAGTATGTATAGTAATGATTTTTTGTATGCTTTCCATTACACCACCTTGTTCATCAATAATCAAGTCTCTTTTTTAAAGAAAAAACGACCCTCCACCTAGAAGGTCGTTATCAATTATTATACTTCTACAGGCTTTCTTTGTTTTGTCAACGTTTCTTTTAAAATATCACACGGTCTGCCGACTTGCTGAACTGCTCCTTTTTCTACCATAACGACCCGGTCCGCTAACACCCGCGCATCCTCTTGATCATGGGTAACAAAAATAGTAGTTGTGCCTGTATGTTTAATCGTTTCTCGTAACTCATCACGAATACGCTCCTGCAAGTGAGCATCTAAATTACTAAACGGTTCATCCAGAAGCAGTAAAGAAGGCTTCGGTGCAAGCGCTCGTGCAAGCGCAATCCGCTGCTGCTGCCCGCCGCTTAGTTCATAAGGGTAGCGTTTTTTATAGTCTTCCATACTAATTAGTGCGAGCATTTCTTCCAGGCGTGCTTTTCGCTCGCTTCGTTTCCAGCGTTTTAAACCAAACATAACATTCGCTTCGACTGTCATATGCGGAAATAAAGCATAATCCTGAAAAACCATCCCGAGGCCTCGTTTTTCTACCGGCAGAAAAGCTCCATCAGTCCCGCAAAACACTTTGTCTCCAACTTTAATCGTTCCTTTACGGGGTTGTTCCAGGCCGGCGATTAAGCGCAAGATGGTGCTTTTCCCGCTTCCGCTTTCACCAAGAATAGATATAATCTCTCCTTCTTGTATATGTAGAGAAAAATCAGCCACAGTCTGTTCTTTTGTTCCAGGATATTCAAAACATAGGTCGGAAATGTTCACGTGCATTAGTTTGGCTCCTTTTCAATCAGAATATGGAAGATATACATCGCCATTCCGCTTACCAGTACGATAAATATCGATGCCAGAGCAGATTCTTGTATCATTTCATCATTGGCATAACGATATGCCATCGTTGACAACGTTTCAAAGTTAAAAGGGCGTAGAATTAAAGTCAGCGGCAATTCTTTTAATATATCTACAAAAACGAGAATGAAACCGCTAAATATTGCTGGGCGGATCATTTTTAAATCTACTTTAAAAAACGTTTCCGTCCAGCTCATTCCAAGTGTTCTTGAAGCTTCCGTGAATTTCATTCCTACTTTCTCAAAGCCTGATTCAATGGAGTTATACCCAATTGCCATAAATCGGATCACATAAGCAAATAAAAGCATAATGATACTAGTACTCAACACCAAAGCAGGAGATGCTCCTGCCGCAACTAGTAAGTCGTTTAACTGTTCATCAAGGAATACAAAAAAGCTGATAACTCCAACTGCAACAACCGCTCCTGGAATAGAGTATCCCAAAACGGTTAACCGTGCCGTCACGGAAGGTACTATGCCTCTAGCCATTCTTGTGTAGTTAGAAACAAGAATAGCAATAACCACAACAACCGCAGCACTTACCCCGGCAGCAAAGGTAGAGTTCCATATATAGGAGGCAAAAGCCTGTGTGAAAATATGATCAAAAGTAAGAACAGCCCAGTAAGTAAGCTGAATCACCGGCAGTAAAAATCCAAGGATAAAAATCATACCGGTATACCCAACTGCAGCCGCTTTTTTCCAGCCGTAAAGCTCAGTTGGTTGTAAAGGCTTTACCTTCGTTGTGCTGTAGCTGAATTTCCGGCGTCCGCGAAAAAACTTTTCTATAATAAGTACGAAAATTACAATTCCCATCAAAATGCCTGCAAGCTTAATCGCTGCATCTAAATCCCCAAATGAAAACCATGTCTGAAATATAGCAGTACTAAAGGTTTGGATACCAAAGTAACTGACTACTCCATAATCATTTAACACTTCAAGTACCACAAGGCTTACTCCAGCCACAATCGCTGCCCTTGACACCGGAAGAACCACCCTGAAAAAAGTACGTAATGGACCGCTTCCGAGCACACGAGCGCTTTCAATTAACGATGTTGCCTGACTTGCAAAAAAAGCTCTCGTAATGGCATATACGTAGGGATAAAGAAAAATAGTGAAAATAAACACAGCGCCTGGTATATGCATAATGTCAAAATACTTCTGCGGTAAGTTTAATTGAAATGTTTCCCGAAATGTTCTTTGAACTACCCCAGTATAACTAAGCATACCATGATAAGTATAAGCCCCAATGTAAGGCGGTATCGCCAGAGGCATCAATAGAGCCCATTTTAATGTCTTACGAAATGGAAATTGGCAGGCTGAAACCAGCCAGGCAAGTGTAGTGCCAACCGCCACCGAAAACACCCCAGTCCAAAATGCTATGGTCAGTGTATCCACCATGTAGTCTTTCAGCATAAATTCCCGGATATGCTCCCAGTTTTCGCTTGCCGGTTGAAATACACGTACCATCAAAAAAACAGTAGGTAAAACGAGTAAGTACACAAGAAATACAGCAATTGTTCCCCAGCCTGTTACAGTTGTCGGTAGTATATATCTAAATTTCATACGTAGGTCCTTCTTCTACTAAGCTTATTCCTGTACAAGTGGTTGAGAATGTTTATCATCTTCATTTAGTATGCCAGAGATTTCTGAAAATGTCACGTGAAAATAAGAATCTTTCTCAATGATGTCACAACATTTTCCTTCGGAATGGCATGCCTGCAGAAAAGAGAAAACCAAGCAAAACAGCCGGTCGTCATTGATTTTGACGACTGGCTGTTTGCCATGCATGCAAGAGCTTTTGAGACAGCTCTGATTGTATTAGTTCCACCCTGCTTCATTCATCAGCATTAGTGCTTCTGTGTTGTTTTCACCCAATTCAGTGAGGTTAAGGTCTTGCTCTTCAAATTCTCCCCAGGATTGCAGTAATTCTGATGGTTCCACATTTGGGTTTACTGGATATTCATAGTTCGCCTCTGAAAATTCCCCTTGCGCTTCTTCGCTAGAAAGGAATTCTATAAATTCGACAGCAGCTTCCTGATTTGGGCCGTGTTTTGTAACTCCGGCACCGCTTACGTTTACATGGGTTCCGGTGGTTTCCTGATTAGGGAAAAATACTTCTACCTGTTCTCCAACTTCAACTTCTTCTTCGTCTGATGAATTGATCATTTTTCCAATGTAGTAAGTGTTCATGATTGCTACATCGCCTTCTCCAGCTACAACCGCTTTTGCTTGATCGCGGTCATTTCCTTTCGGTGTGCGAGCGAAATTGTTAACAAGCCCTTCTGCCCAAGCGCTTGTTTCTTCTGTTCCGTTAATAGAAATTAAAGAAGCTACAAGAGACTGGTTATAAATATTGTCTGATGGACGAACTAACACCCGGCCTTCCCATTCTTCTTCAGCTAACGCTTCATAAGTAGACAATTCTTCTTCATCGACTCGTTCTGGGTCATAAACAATCACACGAGCTCGTTTAGTCAAACCAAACCATTCATTGTCCTTGTCACGTAAATTCTCCGGAATATTTTCATTCAGTATGTCTGATTCAACCGATTGAAGCACACCTGCTTCTTTGGCACGGTGTAAACGTCCTGCATCAGCAGTGATGAAAACATCTCCTTCCGTATTTTCTCCTTCGCGTTCAAGACGCTCAATTAATTCATCTTCATTACCTGATATAACATTAACTTCAATTCCAGTTTCCTCTGTGAATTTCTCATATAACTCATCATCTGTATCATAATGGCGGCTCGTGTATAAGTTAACCTCTTGATTCGATTCGCCGCTAGAAGCTTCCTCTTCAGAACTTTCCTCGTTCGAACTTTCTTCTTCTGTGTTTTCCCCAGCTGTATCTGACTCTTCATTGTCTTCACCACTACCGCATGCAGCCAAAGCAAAAATGGAAACAACAAAAAGCATTAATAAAAACAATAACGTACGACTTTTCATTAACTCTCTTCCCCCCGTGAATATGTATAATCATTTAATTGATAATGAATTTCATTATCTGATATATATTCTCACTGAAAACCATTCTCAAGTCAAGGACTTTTTACTTAAAAAGTATTGTTTATATTTTTACACATAAAAAAATTTGGCTTGCCGGTAGGTTATCAGCTGCTTCTTTTATGAACATCGGCTCAGGAAAAAGCAGAAGGAGCTGCCCCTTTCGAGCCAGCTCCTTCATTGCATATGTTTTACAACGTTTTGTATATACTGAAATTGTTTTGTATTGTATCTCTTCCAGGGCGCAGAGGGAAGATGCTTTACGATACTCCTTGCAGTCTCCGTTTCGTTTCTCGCCTGAAGTTTGCAAGCCCCAAGCCCCTCATAAAAACTTTTTTGAAAGATGTAAAATGAATGGTCTCTTTCCAATTCTCCTCTTCTTAGAGAGAAGTCTTTGATTTTTCGTTTTCGAATCGTGGTCTCCCCAGCCATAAGTAGTAATAGCTGTCTGGAAAGCCTATTTGTTTGTCCATAAAAGCATGCAGAAAAGTATTTAAAATACTTTGGAGAGTTAAGAAATCATGGGCATAATCAATAACAGGCTGAAAGATATCGCCATCAAAAATGACCAGAGCATAAGTTTCTGCCTTTTTTAATGCTAACTGCCACCGTCTTATTTGATGATCACACTCTTCAAACCAATTTCCCCCTGCTGACTCAAGATACTCACCAGCAACCACATACCCCCCATATCTGTCCTTGAGTTCGAGACAAACAGCTGTTTTCCCTACTGCTCTAGGTCCTTCTATACAAATGATCGGCATCAAAACCATCCCCTGTTTACATAGATGGCAAATATCCTTTTTCTCTATTATCATATTTTTCGCTATAACAAAGCTATTTCCCTTTTTCTATTTCCTTCCAGGAACTTAAAAAAAAGCCAAACAGCTCCTGATAATAAAATTAGAGTTTGTTTGGCTTTTCCATTCTCAATTGTTTGCCATAAAGGGTGTTTTTTTATTTATTGAAAAAGTTAATGGATAGTATGAAGCTGAAAATAATAAAATAATTTCGATTCTTTTCCTTCATTAAGAAAATAGAATAGCATCAATGGAGAACACTCCTGCTCCAGTTAAAGCAATACCAATCCCTACAACAGCCAGCATCAAGTTATATTCATATCCGCTTTGTGTTGCCCAGAATCCATTTGGCCCATGTACCTTGACAATGGCTACTACCATAGTAATAGCAATCAGAAGTCCTGCTATAGGCGTAAATAAGCCAAGAGCAAATAAAAGGCCTCCAGCTAATTCTCCAAGACCTGCTAGAAGTGCCATAGTATATCCAGGTTTTATACCAATGGAATCAAAGAATCCTGCAGTTCCCTTTAAACCATGACCTCCAAACCAACCAAATAATTTCTGAGCTCCATGAGCTGCAAAGCTTATGCCAATGACCAGCCGTATTAATAGCAACCCTGCCCCTGCTAATATTGTCATTTTGATCCTCCTTTTTCTTTAAGGTAACTAAAATATATCAGGTTACTTTTTGTAAGTCAATAATTAAAAAAAGCGTCCTTGTTTTTTCATAAGGTCGTAAAAGTGCCGCATCTTTGTCCCCGACTGAAGGCAGGAACAAAAGCGCAAGCGCCTGATCAGCCTCGACAGGTAAATGTTCTCCAGTCACGAAAGGCGCTCTTTGCCTTTCATGACTGGAGGTAATTTAACCCCGAGAGGCTGGGCGCTGAAGACGCAGATCAAACAATATGGAGATAGTTATCCATTAATTGAAATTTCCTAAACAATAAAAAAGGCGCTGTTAATTAGCACCCTGTTTTTTCAACCCATTCATCTGCCCATTTCTGCACTTCAGCAAGAGCAGGAGTTATTGCTTCTCCTTTATCTGTCAGCCTATACGTAATGCGGACTGGTGTTTCGGGGACTACTTCTCGTTTCACCATACCTTGTTCTTCTAAATCTTTCAGCCTTTCCGTTAACATCTTTTTACTAATTTCCGGAACTTGTTCGGCCATTTCATTAAATCGCATCGGACCCGCTTCTAAGACTCTTATAATAATACCGACCCAGCGTTTTCCCAATAATCTAAATGCCTCTTCAAATTTTGGACACAGCTCCATGGACGCCACCCTCTGCACCTCCATTCTTTTTATTCATTTCAACCTTCATCAGCCTGCTTGTTCTCATAATAAGAATGTTAGAAGACTAAGTAAAACCCCAGTTCCTGTAGTAGTGTTGATAGTGCTGGTTAGTTCTTGTCTTCCCGTAAAAAAAGCCCTTATAAATGCAAATATGTTCAAATATAACAACAACAAACCAGTAAAGATAAATGCATATTTGGAAAACCAAATTGTTATAAAAATATTAGTGTTTTCAAAAAGATAAACACTCCCTGTAATAAATACCAAAAAAGCAAAAAGAGAGGCTGTTCCGATTCTGTTCCATAACGGGCGGTCAAAAACATTCATTTCTTTTTTTGTTTCCAAATAAAAAAGAAAATGGAAAACAAGAAAAGCACCTGCCATCATACTAAAAAAATTAATAGGTGAAATTACAGATACTGTCTTGCTCCCTGATACTGCTGCTCCGGACCTAAGAACTTCCACACTGCTAGAAAGCGCAAAGAAAACCAATATTAATCCAAGCTGCCCTTTTGTCCACTTTGACATTTCTCTCCCCTCTTTCTCCTTTCATTTTACCATTAAAAATTCTCTTGGAAAAAATTAAGGGTGTTTAAAGAACAAACGTTCGCATATAATAGGAGCAGGAGGGATGGCCCATGAAAGGAAATAAACTGACACCAGGATCAAACCTGCGCTGGGAATCCTCACGAATGATCCTGCCGGAACACCGGGAACAATGGCTGAAACACCAAAAGCAGCAAACGAAACAAGCAAAGCCAGAACTCGATCCTCAGCGCTGGGAAGAGCTGGAGTGGCTTCTTGGTGATGCAATGCGAAATGACGATGCCCTTTGTTTTACGTACTGGCGGGATGGCTTTTTCTATGAAATCGTCGGTAAATGCCACTACATTAATCATGCTCAAAAACAATTTCATTTAGTGACCGAGGAAGGCGTGGAATACCTGTGCTTTGAAGACCTTGCTGACATTAGATTTGCTTAGAGAGGCGCTGCTTTCTAACTGCTTCCTAACGGAATGTATCTCTATTCCAGACACCAAATCGAGCCCGTCCCTATAACTTGGGGACAGCTCTCCCCTCTTTCTTTTATTGTCCCGGGCTGTGTCTGACTTATCATGAACAATTGACTTAATTATGAGCAAGTTCTACCCTGTAGTTAAAACGGTCTGCACGATAAATCGTTCTTGAAAATTCTATCGGCCGGTCATCAAGTCCAGAGCTTAAACGGGTAATACACACTAAAGACTCCCCTCCGCGCACTCCCAACACATCAGCTTCCTTCGAGGTGGCATTTACAGCTGTCACCCAGTCCGTTGCATGTTTCAGCACAACATTGTTCTGCTCAATGACCGCATATGGTTCATGGTCCTGAAGTTCACTTTTTATCAGCATTTCTCCTATATGCTGGGTAGTATAAAACTGAAGAATCGCAATAGGATCACCATCTGCAGTCCGAACACGTTCATAGAGAAACACTTTTTCATTATCAAGTACATTTAAATGCTTTTGAGCCTGAAAAAAATTAAAGGAAAACTCCACCCGCAGAATTCGTGACTCGAAATTTTCCCCATCTTCTTGAAACATAATGGTAGAGTGCTGACCTAGTTGTCCAGGGGGATGAATTTTGACTTTTGTTCCTTTCCCTTGTCTGCTCTCCAATATCCCTTCTTGTACCAATGAGTTAATGGCCTGCCGAAGGGTTGTGCGGCTCACATTAAACTCGTCAAGCAATTTTGTCTCTGATGGAATAAATTCGCCGGGGTTCCATTGCCCCGTTTGTATGTTGTGAACAATCATTTTTTTTATTTGCCGGTACAGGGGGATGCGTTCTGTTTGTTTTTTTTGTGAAACCACCCGTAATCCTCCTTCTCGTTATCCCAAACTTATATTTATATGTTTTAAACTTGTTATATCAAGTTATACCCTATATAATAAACCATGTGTTCTACATCGTAAATGAAAGGGGGATAAAATGTTTACAGATCGCCACACACCTGGAGTTGCTTCCTTGCAATACGACAAATCACAAATCAATCTAGCCAGAATGCGACAATATCGTTTGAATAGAGTAAAAGATCAACTAATACAAAACGGCTATTCTGCCTGTTTATTATTTGATCCCATGAACGTAAGATATGCAACAGGTACACGTAACATGGAAGTTTACATTCGGCGCAATCCTGGCAGGTATGTGTTTATCCCGGTAGAAGGACCGGTTATTTTGTTTGATTACGATAACTGCGAGCATTTATCCGATGGGGTAGAAACAGTAGACGAAGTTCGTCCTGCTCTAATGCTTTCCTATGCAGCGGCAGCCCAAAACTTAAAACGTGATGCGAAACAATTTGCATCTGACATAGCCGCATTAATGAAGCAGTATGGCGGAGGGGACAGACGCATTGCAGTAGATCAGCTGCCTGTTGCCGGCCACATTGCACTGAATAAAGAAGGTATTAAAACCGTAGATGCACAAAGGCCTGTGGAGCACGCAAAAGCTATTAAATCTCCAGATGAGATTGAAGCGACAAAAATTTCGATTCGAGCATCCGAAATAGGAATGACGCGGATGTATCAAGCAGCAAAGCCTGGCATGACAGAAAATGAGTTATGGTCCATTCTTCATCAATCAAACATTGCCATGGATGGTGATTACATTGAAACACGCTTACTTAGCTCCGGATACCGAACCAATCCATGGTTTCAGGAATGCAGCGACCGTACCATTCAAAAAGGTGATATGCTGAGCTTTGATACCGATACATGCGGGCCATTTGGTTATTACTGTGACATTTCTCGCAGCTTCGTCATAGGAGACGATCCAACTGAAGAACAAAAGCGTTTGTACAAAATAGCGTATGAGCAAATTCAAACAAACATTGAACTGCTCAAACCAGGTCTTAGCTTCAGAGAATATGCTCAAAAAAGCTGGAAAATTCCCGAAGAATTTTTTTCCAACCGCTACTTTTGTAATGCTCACGGATCGGGCTTTACAGGAGAATACCCTATTATTGCTCACGCCGAGGATTTTGAGCAAAAAGGATACGATGGTTACTTTGAAGAAAACATGGTTATTTGTGTAGAAAGTTATATTGGAGCAAAAGGCGGAAAAGAAGGGGTCAAGCTCGAGGAACAGATGCTGATTACAAAGAATGGGGCTGAAAAGCTATCTAGCTTTCCATATGAAGAAGATATGCTGAGATAGCTAAACACATTATTTACAGGAGGCGTCAACATTGAAAAAACAAACATACTTGCGGCTTGTATTGTTACTATTTTTAATGCTTCCGCTTGCCGCTTGCGGGGATGAAGGAGCAGAAGAAGTAACTGGGGAAACAGCTCCTGAAGATATGGATACAATAGAGATCGGTTACAATAACTGGGCTGAAAACATTGCAGCTTCAAATATGTGGAAAATTCTTCTCGAAGAAAAAGGATACGATGTTGAACTGACTAATATGGAGAAAGTGGCTGTGTTTGCAGGTGTTGCTGAAGGCGATCTTGATATGGCGATGGAAGTGTGGGTTCCATTCACTGACCAACATCACATTGACGAATACGGTAATGATTTTCAGGTCCAGGACGAGTGGTATGAAGACACAGAATTAGGCTTAGTCGTACCAGAATATATGGAAGACGTAAACAGTTTAGAAGACCTTAATGATTACAAAGAAGAAACAGGCGGAGAAATCTTTGGAATTGATCCAGGAGCAAGCCTCATGGAATTAACAGAAGAAGCCATTGAACATTACAACATCGATTACGAATTGCAAGCTTCTTCTGAACAGGCTATGATGACAGAGTTAGATGAAGCCTATCAAAACGAAGAGCCGATTGTAGTAACATTATGGAGTCCGCACTGGGCTTTTGCCGATTACGATTTAAAATATTTAGAAGACCCTGACACTATTTATGGAGAAGCGGACGATATTGTTTTTGTTACTCGAGAAGGCTTTGAAGATGAATACAATGAAGTAACAAAAATGATGAATAAATGGAAATTTGATGATCAATCCTTAGGTGAATTAATGAGCTATATTAACGAAGCGGGCGATCCTAAAGAAGGAGCGCAGCAATGGATTGACGAAAATCGTGAGCTTGTAGATGAATGGGTAAATTAAATAAATGCCCCCTTGCAGTGACAGCACTGCGAGCGGGGCATTTTTTATCTGCGCAAAAAGTAATGTGAAAAATCAACATCGTGATCAAAATCAATAGGGTTGCCTTCACTATCTGTCATACTAAACCCTTCGAAGACATCTTCCTCTCCATTTTCATGCTCCGCATCTCCAAACATTCCTTCATATTCCAGTGAAGGATCATAAGTGTCCTGCGGGGTATCCGAAGTGCCGTAGGCGGCAGATTGTTCCCAGACCTCCTCTGCATCAAAGCGGTCATTTTCCACATCTTCTTCTGTAATATCAGTAAATCCGCCTTTGCCTGGAATTAACCTCTCTTCTTCAACCGGCCGGTCAAATGGATCCGGTTCCTGGTAAGAATGCTGAATACATTGGAGGGCCGTTGGTTCTGATTCAAGGCGTTCAAGAGGAATATCCTCTCCGCACTTCTCACATCTTCCATACGTTCCTTCTTCTATAGCCTGCAATGCCTTTTGAATTCTTTTTTGTTCCCTGCCGGAATGCTGCTGCAGCGCCATGTCTTTTTCTCTTTCATATAATTCCGTTCCATTATCTGCCGGATGATTATCATAATTGGATAATTCTCCAATTGTTTCTCTTGCAAATTCCTCGTCTAAACCGAAATGATCCTCATTGTTTTGCTGCAGTTCTTGCAGCCGAGAAGTGAGCTGGTTTTTCATGCTTTGAAAAAATGCGTTGGTTTTCACTTTCTTCCCCCTTTCCTCTCCCTCTTTACGTAGTATGCTTCAAAGGCGGGAACAGATTTCAGATTATTTTTTGGAAATAGATATGTTTTGCTGCTCCAAAATTTTTCTTACGACTTTTAATAATTTGAACAGAAAGGCAAAATATTAAAAGTGGAGGTGAAAGGAAAATGACTGCAAATGATCCGTTTGATTGTCGGTGGAGGTTTAGCTGGACTTACTGCGGCCCTGGAATTTGCTGAAACAGGCAAGCTTTGCTGAACAATCGAGCACCACTTTTCAATTGTCCCAGGGAAGAATTTCCATTATTTTGACACCTCCCGAGCGGTTTATCTCATTATCAGAAGAAGACACCTTGGAAATCGTATTACAGGACTTACACGCTATACCGCTTCCCTTTGCTAAAGAAGATATTGTGTAAAGTATCGTAAAATTGTCCACGACCATGATTTTTATCATTTAGGCCCAGGACATCATATTATAAGGCCGTCTCAAAATACACCCATTAAAGGACTCACGCTTCTTGGTGGTTACACCATGCAGCCGTTCTTTGCAACCATGGAAGGAGCTGTTTATTCGGGAAAAATAGCTGCAGAACTCGTTATTTATGAAGACCATTAATAAACAGCCTCGATCATCCTTGGACCCGGGGGTACTTGCTAAGTGTTTCGCAGCCATTTTTGGTGACCACGAAACTCTCACTTATCTCTACACCCATTTCTTCAAGCCAAATACCAGGTATCAAATGAAATGCCATATTAGGCTGCAGTACTGTTTTGTCTCCCGGCCTTATCGAAGCCGTGTGCTCTCCCCAGTCAGGAGGGTAATTAATGCCTATCGAATATCCAATTCTAGAATCTTTACAAAATCCATATCTGGCAATGACTGTCTGCCATTTCTGTTCTATTTCTTCACAAGTAATTCCTGGTTTTATATAATCAAGGACCGTTTCTACTCCTTCAATAACCGCTGACGATAGGCGTTGAAATTCTTTCTCCGGTTTACCTGCTGTAATAGTCCGGGCTAAAGGGGCATGATATCTGCTGCAGCAGCCGGCAAGCTCAATGATAAGAGGATCTCCTGCTTTAATTTTTTCGTCTGTCCACGTTACATGCGGAGCATAGGTGAGCGCTCCTGCAGGAATCAACGGTACGATGGACGGGTAATCCCCTCCGAAATGGTTTGTGCCTCTAATTTGGGCTTGAGAAACAGCAGCAGCAACATCACAAACCCTTGCCCCCTCTTTTACTGCATTAACTCCTGCTTCCATAGCAAGGGAAGCAATTTCTCCAGCTTTTTTCATATAAGCAATTTCACGATCTGATTTTATCATGCGAACATCATTAACTAGTAAATTAGCGTCAACAAAAGTGAGCCAGCTGCATCCTGTTTCTAATCGCTCTAAAGCCCGTGGAGAAAAATAATAAGCTTCCATTTCCACACCAGCTCGTTTTATGCTTCTTTTATGAAATTTCATCCACGCAGCGAGTACTTCCATCGGGTGTTTAGCAGTCGAATGGACATATTCATCACTATAGGAAAGCAGTCTGCATGGAGAGAGCCAGGAAGTAGCACGTGCGCCATTGACATCTTGGGCTCTCCCAAACCAATATGGTTCTTCTTCCTCTAAAAACACAATAACCATCTGCGGAACATAAAAGGACCAGCCGTCATAACCGGTAAGATAATTCATATTAGCGGGATCACTTAAAAAAAGAACATCCAGTCCTTTTTGAGCCATCTTATTTTTCACCTTTTCTAATCTGCCCGCATATTCTTCTTTCGGAAACACCGTCAATGACCGCATAGCCCGCTCCTCCTTTTATGTCTAGCTATAGATCCCTTCTCATGGCGAAACCTACCCCTGAATAAGTTTTTTCCTATATTGGTACATCGAGCCATAATTTTTTATAGCTGTACGTACAAATAGTGGTAGACATTGGTTTTTTATCAATTTATTCTGACCATAGAGGAGTTCATAACCAAAAATTTTCACTTCTTTAAGTACAGACGAAAATGCAAGGAGGGGAAATCATGAACGAAATAACGTTGAAAGACATTTGGAAGGCAAAAAAAAGAATACGATCCTCTCTTCCGCCGACCCCGCTCATTTATTCGAAAGCTCTTTCTAAACTAACGGGAGTACCTGTTTATCTGAAACTCGAACAATTGCAGCCTACAGGTTCCTTTAAACTTCGAGGGGCATCTAATATGATTGCTTCCCTTTCCAAGGAAGACCAGCAAAAGGGAGTCGTCACGTTTTCAACTGGAAATCATGGATTTGCGGTAGCACATGCAGCTTCTAACCGGGGAATAAATGCAGTAGTATGTGTATCCAAACGCGTACCTAAAGCAAAAATAGACGCTTTACAGGAAAGCGGGGCTGAACTTCATATCGAAGGGGAGAGTCAGGATGAAGCAGCAGATGTGTGTTTACGCCTTCAGGAAGAAAAAGGTTTCACCCTTATCCCTCCTTTTGACCATCCAGAAATTATTGCCGGGCAGGGAACAATTGGATTAGAAATTTTGAAGGAACTTCCTGAGGTAGAAACAGTGTTAAGCGGATTATCAGGAGGAGGTTTGCTGTCTGGAATTGGTCTAGCTTTAAAAGAAACAGACCCGGCTATAGAAGTAATAGGCTTATCCGTAGAAAAAGGAGCAGCAATGGATGACAGCATAAAGGCCGGTAAGCCCGTCGCTGTACCAGAGCACCCTACTTACGCAGACAGTCTGCTCGGGGGAATCGGTATGCAAAACCGCTACACCCTTCCAATGATTTCCCGTTATATCGACCAGCGCCTTCGACTCTCAGAAGAAACAATCGCTCGTGGAATGGCCTTTTTATATGAAAGTCATCGTTTTGTAGTAGAGGGAGCCGCAGCAGTTGGAGCGGGGGCATTGCTCGAGGGAATCGTACAGCCAAAAGGACCTGCTGTAGTGGTGATAACCGGCAGCAGTATTGACGCTCATTCCCACTTTGAAGCGGTTAAATCGTACCTAAATGGTAGTTAGAAAAGTCTCATTTTTATAACAAAAAAGTTACAAACTATTGTATTATTTTCCTTGAATTACAGGGGTTTCAAGCCATGAATTACATGGGAAGGTGCTTCACGCAAGCAATTGGGGATTATCCCATAATTGGAAAAATATGCTATAATAAAATGGCATGGCTTGTATCTCCGCAGGGTGGGCGGTTGAGCCTCCAGAAAGGAGGTGATACCGTAATGATTACCACAGGCATGGCCGAAGTAATGATCGGTTTCGGGAGTTTTATATTGGCTCTAATAATGACTGTAATCGCTATTGTTAGTTTAAAACAGTAGACCACCCTGAACGTTTTGGCGAACTCGAGGGTAGTCTACTCTCTTAACCTGCCAGCCGCTCCTCGTGTGGGCAACTGTGCGACGCTGGTTTTAACACCAGCGTCCTTTATTATAAATCAAATTTTCTATTTACTCAACATCCCTTTTTTAACAAAAACAGGAATACATTTTTAATTATTATCTTACGAAAATTGTTTAATAAATTGCTTGTCCATACGGTTTTTTAATTTCCATGATGATTTATTTAAGGAGTATTTGCTGCCTTTAATATATAACCCTTTTTTATGGGCAAGATTAAACAGCATTTCTGTTTTCTTTTGGGGTGCAAATTTCTTCAGCTTCTTTTTCCCTTTTAGTTTTTTGACTATATTATCCTCTAGCACCGAGGCTTCCTGCTGCGTGTAAACACTATTTCGAGGAAGTTCTGGATAATCTTTTAATGTTACACAGGCACCGCTTGCAAAAATAGAAGGATCTTCGGGTGATTGCAGAGTGGAAGAAACGAGCAGGAATCCTTTCTTATCCACTGGCAGTTTCGCATATTGAAAGATAAGTGGTGGTGTCGGACCGGTTAACCACAACGTTTCTCCATAAGGGATAACTCTATTTTCAGTATATAAAACATCTTCGTCCATACGTTCTACAGACGTATTTTCATAAATCATAATTCCTCTCTCATCTAAAAGAGTCAATACATCCTCACGAATATCTTCCTTTTCGTTTTTTAAAACAGGGCCATCACTAATTAAAGTAACAGGTGTTTTCATATGGTGCCTTTTTCTCCACTCTTGAAGAGACAAAGCAAGCTCTACACCTGTATAATCTCCCCCTGCTATCACAGGGTATTCGGTACGTTGAAGTTTTTCAGCAGTTAAAGGAAATTCATTGTTCCGATCTATAAAAAGCGCATAATCTTTAACTCCTGGAACATTAGGTTTTTCATGGAAAGACCCAATATTTGCAGACAGCAGATCATAAGATATAGACTTTCCACTATCAGTGAGAATACTTTTTTGATTTTTATCTACTGCTGTTACTTTTTCCTCAAGAAAGCGACCTTCGTGTTCTTTACAAAATGCTTTTAAATCGATTCTTATATCTTCTGTGTTGTATCTTCCTTCGGCATACCCAGAAAACATTCCGGAATAATACTGGTAACGTGACGGTGAAATAAGTGTCCAGTTCGTGTCTTTCAGCTTTCTTTTTTTCCAATTTTTCAATATGGATAAATTGGCATCGCCTGCTCCTATAAATACGACGTGCTGGCTCAACGTTTTGCCCTCCTTTGTTTTTTTCTGCTGCTATTTCCTGTCTTCCTTTTTTCGGATAATTACAAACACCTAAAATCCTAAACCAGAATTAGGATTACCTCGTTTACCAGCGAAGTGAATTCAGTACTTCTAGAATATCCTGTTCTTTTTCTTCACCGATATCCCACGTTTTTATTTCTTTTTTTAGCTCTGTCATCGACCCATGTCCTCTAACAAACCCATTCATCGGGCCGTTATCGTTCCATTGACCAGTTCTTGATCAGTAAAATAAAGCTTTCTAAGAGATTCCACTACATGTTTATAACGCTTTAAAAAGTATTTTTGGTGATGATCTTCTGCTATATAAAAACAGTGAAAGGTTGAAACTCGGTTTGAATTTCTTTACCTTCCTTTTCCTCCCACTTGTCTTTAGAATACAATGCTTTCTCTTTTTGCGAATCGTTATGGTAAACCAGAAGAGACATATATTGTCGATTACGAAAAAGAAGCTTTTGTAATAGGTTATGATTCTCCCAAAATATTTTTAATAATTGTTCATAGGAAATTACTTCCGGGTCAAAATCGATTTGAATAGATTCGGTATGATCTCCTATGTTTCGATAGGTAGGATTTTCTTTTGTGCCTCCTGTGTATCCTACTCGGGTGCTGATAACTCCTTGAATCTGCCCAAACTGGGCATCCGGCCCCCAGAATCATCCCATGCCGAAGGTGGCTGTTTCTATTTTCTTCCTTTGCAATGGACGTAATTGCATTTTCATCCCTCCTTGCCTTCATGTTAGCTTGATTCGTTTTCTTCCTACAACCAGTTATGTTTTTCAAGTATTCACTTTTTTCTATCTTTTGGTTTAAAAGATCAAAAGAATACCCAAAATGTAAGAAAAACGGTGCTGTTTTGAAGCATGGGAGGTGAAACAGAATGGATATAGCTGTAAGAAGAAATCAAAGGCCGAAAAAACCCGGATGGTTAAGGCTTTTCATAAGAACTTCGCTCTTAGCTGGAATACTTTGCACCGGCGGAGCATTGGCTGTAATTACAACTGCTGTAGTATTACAACCTCCTCCCATTCAAGTTCAGCAGTCCACCGTATTTTATGGAGCGGATCATTCTGTCATTGGTGAACATCATAATGGCCAAAAGCGATATTGGAAAGATTTGAAGGATATTTCTCCGGACCTCGTTAATGCTGTAATTGCAGTGGAAGACCGGGAATTCTATCAGCATAACGGATTTGATATTCCTCGAATTGCTTCAGCGGTAGCTGCAAATATTAAAGCCGGCTCCAAAGCTCAAGGGGCAAGTACAATTACGCAGCAATATGCGCGCAATTTATTTTTGACACATGATAAAACCTGGTCAAGAAAGTTTGAAGAAGCTTTTTATGCTCTTCGGCTGGAAGCTCACTATGATAAAGAAGACTTAATCGAAGGTTATTTAAACACGATATATTTCGGTCACGGAGCTTATGGAATAGAGGCGGCATCCCGCCTTTACTTTGATAAGCCTTCCAGTCACTTGTCTTTAGCAGAAGCCTCTCTGCTCGCAGGTGTACCAAAAGGACCATCTTATTACTCCCCTTTTTCCTATCCGGAAAGAGCGGAAGAAAGACAAAAAATTGTACTGTCTGCCATGGAAACGACGGGGATGATTACTTCCGAAGAACGGCAGGAAGCTGAAAATGCTTCTCTTTCTATTCAGCCTCCCGGTCAGCTGGCTGATGATAGAACCGGCCCTTATTTTCAAGATTATATAGAACATGTGATTCAAGAAAACGAAAACATTGACCCTCAGTTAATAGACCGCGGGGGATTGCATGTTTACACGACCTTAGACCCAGAACTTCAGGAAAAAGCAGAAAAATGGGTTGAGCTTGAAATACCAAAAGACTCTGACATTCAGGGAGCCATGGCAGCAATTGACCCCGACAGCGGAGATGTTAGAGCTCTGGTTGGGGGAAAAGATTACGAAGAAAGTACGTTTAACCGGGTAACTAATGCTGCAAGACAGCCAGGATCAGCTCTAAAACCATTTTTATATTATGCAGCTCTTGAAGAAGGCTTTACTCCCCTTACCTCCTTTCGCAGTGAACCTACAGAGTTTGAAACAGGGGAAAATGGAAAGACTTACTCTCCCGGAAACTATGGAGAAATGTACGCTGATGATTTTATTAATATGGAAGAAGCTCTTGCCGTTTCTGATAACATATTTGCTGTAAAAACACACCTTTTTCTGGGACCAGACGCTCTTGTAGAGACTGCCAAAAATGCAGGAATTCGTGCAAACCTTGACCCCATACCTTCTCTTGCACTAGGCACCCAGAATGTGAGAATTCTTGACCTGGCCGCTGGTTATAGCACATTTGCCAATGGAGGCCAGGCAGTAGAACCAAGGTTTATTCAAAAGATTACCGATGCAAAAGGAAATGTGTTAATGGAGCAAAAGCCGGATAAAAGGCAAGTGTTTGACCCTAAAAAATCCTATGTTATCACAGATATGATGAGATCGATGTTTGATCTGTCTCTTGAAAGTTATACATCTGTTACAGGAGCATCGATTGCACACCTGGTAGACCGGCCGCTTGCCGGAAAAAGCGGGTCAACGGATTATGACAGCTGGATGGTTGGCTCTGCGCCTCAGCTGACGACTGCCGTGTGGGTTGGATATGATGATAATAGAGAGATGGATCATTCAAAAGAAGGTCAGATTTCTAAACGTATTTGGGCGCAATTTATGAGCGAAGGGCTGGAGAACGAATTAAAAATGGCTTTTCCTCCGCCCGAAGGGATTATAAAAACGGATATTGATCCAGAGACTGGTTTGCTTGCGTCAGAGGAATGCGGAACTTCCAGAACGGTTGCTTTTGAAAAAGGCACCGAACCTAAGCGTTCTTGTACCGATGAGTTAGAAGAAGAAGCTAAAAATGGGGAAACACGTGAAGACCAGCGCGAGGACGAGCTGACTGAACAAAAAGAGAAGTTCTTCGACCGTCTAAAAAAATGGTTCCAATAATTAAGAAAAGCGCAAGCGCCCTAAGAAAGAGGACGTTCGGATAAATTCGTCACTTCCTGTGACAACGTTGAACTGACCCACCTCTTGTGGGCCTCCGAGAGGTTGGGCGTTGCAGCTAGACATCAAAGGGCAAAATCATATACTTTCTTACCTTGTTAAAAAACTCGGCTTATCGCCGAACCCTTTTGGCGAAAGTCGTAGTTTGCTGCTTATAATGTTTACCAATCAAAAATTTTTATGCTTTTCTAACAGTGTAAATCAAAACGTGCAAGAGGCTGTTTAGCACTCTTGCACGCTTTGGTGTCCTAGTTAAGTTGTGTGTGTATCTCTAGTGTATTGATATTTTTAATAAAGAACAATACGTCTACACATTGTTCAAAAATCGTTCATAGTTTGTTTACATTTTCATTACGCTGTTACGATTCGTCTTTTATCTCTAGTGCTTGATGCAATTTCTCACTTGAATTCTCCCACATTTCCTCATTAAACCCTTTTAAAAAAGCTCCAAGAATTTTTTTAGACTTATTATCCATATTGTCTACTACAATTCGGCCTTTCAAGGATTTATCCATGTTGTTCACATGCTCTGGCATGCTTTTATATCCTTTACGAATTCGTTTTTCTTCTCTTTCTATAAGCATTTCACAAGCTGTAACACCCGTATAAAAAGGCTTGCCTTCTTTATGATCGACAGTCACCCATACCATCCAATAGAGTCTGCCGTCTGGCACATCCTCTTTATGTTGAGAAAATTTAACTCGTTTTTCTACTTCGGATCGGGCGTGCAGAGCTCCCATATCTACGTATGCGTCATTCCCTTCTGGGTCCACGATGATTGGTGACATGTTGTCTAAGCTTAAAGCTCCTACCCCATATCCTCCGTGACCGTCGGTGGAATCACCGCTTAATATATTAAAACCGCCGCCTTTTCTTTTTTTATCGCCTTTATCAAAAAGATCCATATGAATCGTCTCCTTTGAAATTAATTCTCTAATTTTATCATACGTTTTTAGTGCTTGTGTTTCAAAGAATCAATAAAATTCCAGGCTTCATCAATGTCTTCTTCAGAATAATTTTGGCTCTTTTTCAAGGTAAATACTTTCTCTTTCACCTCGGATTTTGGCAATTCGTCAAAGTAAAGCATGGTTGAAACTAGTTCTAAAAACTTAGAACTATTCTTGTTTAATTTCTGTACCAATTCAAATGCTTGGTCTTGAGGCCATTCCATTGGGAACTTTTCTAAAAAAGTAGTTCCATTGTCTGTCACCTTATAGCGATATTGATAGTAACCAGCTTTTTTCTCTTTTATCTCTGTTACAAAGCCCAGGCTGCAGAGTTCTTCCACTCTTAGGGTTAACTCCTCCGAATAAGGGCCGTACATGTGAAATGTATATTTTTCTTGTAGAGGTAACTTCATTTTCTTTCCAATATATACGATTTTTTGCAGTTTTTTTCGGCCTACAATTTCTCCAGCGTCTTTCAGCAAGGTCATTATTTTTGCATGATCCGGCAACACAGCTTATCCTCCTTCACCTGAAACATTCCCCGTATGTTTTATGTACGGCTTATTAAGAACCGTTTGGATATTCTATTTCTGTTTTCCCTTCATGTGCTTTCAATATGTCTTTAATTTGCTTTTTTTCATTTTCTTGACCTGGTGTATCGAGCCACTCATGTGGATAATACAACTTGTGGTCTGTCCGTTTTTTCCCCGAAATAGCTTCTACAATGTCCGATTCTCTCGATAATTCACGCAGTTTTTTATCAGGCATCAATAAATGAATCGGTATTCGCTCTTCCTCTTCTTCACCAGGTCGGTAAAAATCATACGGGAGATCGGACGAAGAATCAATAACCAAATAGTATTCCGGATCAATTCCCGCTTTTTGAAATAATTCCTGTAATTTCAACCACTCGTTCATTAGAAAATTTTGATCAAATTCCACGTATTTAAATAAACGGCGATTCATAAACCGTTGACATAAATCTCTTAAGATATCATCGTCTTCTTGCTGCCACACCTGGAAATAATATAAAGTTACGGATTCATCCAGCTGCAGATAATCCTCTAACGGTAGCTCCCCATTAAAAAAACCTTGAAAATGGTTAGGTGGCTGCTTGAAGGAATACCCGTCTTCCTGCAGAACTTTCACCCGCTGAAGTATTTTGCTTAAAATGACTTCAGCACTTCTTGTGACCGGGTGAAAATATACTTGCCAATACATTTGGTAGCGGCTCATAATGTAGTCTTCAACTGCGTGCATACCAGTATACTTAATAACTGCCTGATCTTCAGTCGGCCGCATAACACGTAAAATCCGTTCCATATCAAAATGACCATAGCTTACACCAGTATAAAACGCGTCCCTCTGTAAATAATCCATTCTATCTGCATCTATTTGACTTGAAATCATACTGACTACCAGTTTGTTAGGATAAGTTTTCTCGATCACATCTGCAACCTGTTGAGGAAAATCATCCCCCATCCTTCTAAGCACTTGGTTCACTTCTGTGTCGCCTGCAATAATTTTTCTCGTCCACCACTCGTGATCTGTTTGAAATACTTTTTCAAAGGAGTGAGAAAAGGGGCCATGACCAATATCATGTAAGAGAGACGCACTTAAACAGAGCAAGCGTTCGTTTTCTTGCCAATGCGGCTTTCCTTCAAACACTTCAATAATCCGCCGCATGATTTCATACACGCCTAGTGAATGATTAAATCGCGTGTGTTCAGCACCATGAAACGTTAGAAAAGTGGTACCGAGCTGTCGAATACGACGCAGACGCTGAAATTCTTTTGTACCGATCAGGTCCCATATAAGCTCATCACGAACATGGATATATCGATGCACTGGATCTTTAAATACTTTTTCTTCCTGCAGCTTGTGATTGCCTGTTGTCATGCCGCCGTTTCGCTCCCTTTTATGTCTGCTTCCAAATTCGTACATAAGTAACTTACTTCATTATACCAATTCGCTCCATTGTTAATCAAAAAGAATATCGTTTTCTGCCGCTCTCCTTTCTTTCTGAAGCTTGAAGATCGGATGGTAAATAGAAAAGGGATTGTCTCTTGCTTTCGAGACAATCCCCATAACACTTACGCTGTTTCAGTTGTATTTTCTTTATTTTTCTCAGAACGATCAATAATATAGGCACAAGTAGCGTCTCCTGTAATATTTAAAGCTGTTCTAAGCATATCAAGCAGTCGGTCTACACCGAGAATGAGAGCAATTCCCTCAACTGGAAGGCCGACTTGCTGGAGCACCATGGAAAGCATAATTAAACCGACTCCCGGCACACCGGCTGTTCCGATACTTGCCAGGGTCGCTGTTAATACAACCATAACAAGTTGGGATAATCCAAGCTCAGCCCCATAAACTTGAGCGATAAATACCGTCGCCACAGCTTGCATAATGGCTGTACCATCCATGTTTATCGTTGCTCCAAGCGGCTGCACAAAACTGCTGACTGATTTGCTAATGCCGAGGCGCTCTTGGGCAGTCCTCATGGAAATAGGAAGCGTCCCGCTTGAACTAGACGTACTGAATGCAACAGTCATAGCTGGGAAGAAATTTTTATAAAATTGAATAGGACTCGCTTTCCCTAAACCTTTTATCGCAATACTATATGTGACAAGGGCGTGCAGAAGCAGTCCGAGAATAATAGTGATCATGTACATGAGCATTTGCTGGAGACCCTCGACTCCGGCATCTCCTATTGCAGAAGCAATTAAGGCAAATGCCCCGTATGGCGCCGTAAACATGACTACATTAACAAGGAACATCATTACTTCATTCCCTTGTTCAAGAAGCCTATGCAGTCCTGCTGTTTTATCCCCCAATTTAGCAAGGGCAATACCAAAGAAAATAGCTATTGCAATAATTTGAAGCATTTCGGCTTCTGCCATAGCATTAACCGGGTTATCCGGAATAATGTTTAGAAGCGTGTCCATAATAGGCGGAGCTTCTTCTGCTTCAAAATTTGCACTTTGAGTATCAAATGCCCCTTCTTGACCCGGCTGAATTAAATAAGCAAGTCCAAGTCCAATCACAAGGGCAATAGTAGTTGTTATTAAATAAAACCCAATTGTTTTACCGCCAATTCTTCCAAGCTGGACCGGATCTTTTAAACTGGCCGTACCAAGCGCTATTGAAATAAACACAATAGGTACAACCAGCATCGTAATGAGATTCAGGAAAACTTGTCCTATTGGATTTAGAATGTACGTATCTAGTGCCCCAAAGAAATTATCTGGCACAAAGTTTAAAATAAGACCAACAATAACCCCTAACAAAAGAGCTGCCAGTATTTTTTTCGTTAAATTTTGCATCAGTCTGCTCCTCTCTGTTGATAATCTTGTAGTTTTTGAGCTCTCCCTCCTTTTAGAAATTCCGTAAACTGTTTTTTTACAGTTTATTTTTTATGTATACAGCTTAGTATATAAAGTGTAAGTTTTTTCTAAATTTTTAAAATAAACCCCTTTGGCTGGTACATACAATAACCGTTCTTTCCTTGAACGGCAAATCTGATTTTCCACACACCAACGCCTGGCATATTTATTTTTATCGCTGAATTGTTCTCTCCATTTTCCGCATGAGCTGCTCTTCATCCGGCGCTGCCATGGGACGATGATTAAGAAATACAAAAACTTTTTTCCGTCCAGGTACGCAATAAGATTGACAGCCAATATCCACAAAAGCCTCCGGATCTATTTTTTTTAATTTTGGAAGCAGTGTTTTTAAATTGGTGGCCTGGCAATCATCACATATACGAAATTCATTCACCATAGCTCCCACCATTCCTTTCCAGTTTCTTCGTAACTAGATACCCTGCAAAGGCTGCTTTTAACGCACCTTAAAGTATAACACATGAAATGACGAACGCAATAACGACAAGGTGGTCATTTTTTCCCTATTTGTTTCGTGCTATAATCATGAAGGCTGCTTCATTTGGAAATTCCATAAACAAAAAGATCGGGGTTATGATGATGAATGTAAAGGATATGCTGGCAGACCAAACGTGGAGATGGCTGGATCAATCCAGTTCAGGTCTTCATTTCAATCCGCTTCAATCCTTTGCGCTTGATGACACATTATGTACAAGCGTTGGAGAAGGGTCTTCTGGCCCAGTAATGCGTGCTTGGGTACACTCCCCAACAGCAGTACTAGGCATTCAAGATGGTCGTCTCCCTTATGTCCAGGATGGCATACATTATTTAAAAGAAAATGGCTATCAAGTAATTGTTCGAAATTCAGGAGGGTTAGCTGTCCTTCTTGATAAAGGTATTTTTAACCTATCATTCATTTTTAAGGAAAATAAAACACTTTCTATAAATGATGGCTACGATTTCATGTGGAACGTCATGAAAATCATTTTTGCCGATGCTCCAGGCTCGATAGATGCTTATGAAATAAAAGGCTCCTATTGTCCGGGCAGCTATGATTTAAGCATAGGCGGAAAAAAATTCGCCGGAATTTCCCAGCGCCGTATTCGCGGAGGTGCAGCTGTTCAGATCTACCTGGCCGTTTCAGAAAGCGGTTCAGAACGAGCTAAGCTGCTCAAACAATTTTACAATGTGGCTTCCCGAGGTGAACCAACACGGTTTGAATGGCCTCGGATACAGCCTGGTGTAATGGCGTCATTGGAAGAGCTTTATTGTCAGCCAATGGAAATAAAAGACGTTCTCTTTCGACTGCTTACTTCTTTAAAAGAAAAAGGAGCTTTTATTCAGCCTTCTTCACTTACGAATGAAGAACTTCACCGATTCGATTATCATTACCAGCGTGTGGTTGAACGAAATAACAAAGCTTTGCATGTTGAATTAAACCCTTAAAAAGCGCAAAAAGGAGCTGTCTCAAAAGGTTAGTTGGTCCTCTAGCAACTGGATTATGCGAGACTCCTGCGGGAAAAGCGGCAGTGTGAAGACCCCGCAGGGAGCGGTTTTTGCTCTCGAGGAGGCTGAGCCGCCGCCCGCGGCAAAGAAGACACTACGAGAACGAGCAAAGAGAGTTGGAGTAGACGTCGCACTTGTGCCCTGAGGGTGAAAGCGAGTATATTCCAGTTGCGTTTGTCGAGAACTGACTTATAGGACAGCTCCAAAAAAACCGTTCGGAACCAGTCCGATCGGTTTTTTTGAATACATTTATGAATTAATTAGTTGTGTTTTTTTTTCCATAATCGCTTGCTTTGCTGTAATTAGAGCAAGTTTATATACATCATCGGCGCTGCAGCCCCGCGATAAGTCATTTACTGGTTTATTTAACCCTTGCAAAATCGGTCCAATGGCATCATATCCTCCAAGGCGCTGTGCAATTTTATATCCTAGATTCCCTGACTCCAGGCTTGGGAAAATAAAAACATTCGCTTCTCCTTGCAGAGGAGAGTCTGGAGCTTTTTTCTCTGCGACAGCAGGAACAAACGCCGCATCAAACTGGAACTCTCCGTCAATAACTAAATCCGGACGGTCTTGTTGTGCTGTTTTGGTTGCTTCAGATACCTTTTGTGTTTCCATTGATGAAGCAGAACCTTTCGTGGAGAAGCTTAACATAGCTACTTTAGGATCAATCTCAAAAGCTTTTGCTGTTTCAGCTGTAGAGATCGCAATTTCAGCTAGTTCTTCTGCGTTCGGAGAGATATTTATTGCACAATCAGCAAATACAAATTTCTTATCTTCCTTTACCATAATGAAAACACCGGATGTCTTTTGAATTCCAGGTTTTGTTTTAATAATTTGAAGAGCAGGCCTTACGGTATCACCTGTTGAATGAGCTGCTCCGCTTACTAATCCATCTGCATAATCAAGATAGACAAGCATCGTTCCAAAGTAATTAGGATCTTGCAATTTTTCTTTCGCACTTTCTTCTGTTTCTTTACCTTTTCTCCGTTCCACAAAAGCGGTAACGAGTTTATCAAAGTTTTCATATGAAGAAGGATCATAAATATCCACATTTTCAAACGAAACACCTAATGAGTTTGCTTTCTCCTGTACCTTTTCTTTATTGCCCACAATAATTGGCTTGAGCATTTTATCTTGGGACAGCTGTGCTGCCGCTTTGACAATCCGCTCATCTTCTCCTTCCGGAAAAACAATGGAAGGAAAATCTGCTTTCACCTGGCCTTTAATAGCCTCAAACAGATCGCTCACAGCAATTCCTCCTTTAACTTGCAATCACAGAATAGGCCGCTGCACTGAGTAGATATATTTTCTGGACGTTTTAAATGTCTTCTTTATTTATTGTACCCCAATTGGAGCAGTATTTATCTTCTGTGAAAAATTGTCGTTCTTTTTTCATACCCAAGGATACTCCTCTTTTCTAAAAAAATAAACCAACTTACACAAAATAACAAAAATAGAAATTTTCTAAACGGTATACGCTTACAAAACCTTGATTTTAAATCGTATACAACTCTTTATACTGACCTCAATCTTTTCATTTGAAATTATTTTAGGATAATAATTAGCAAGTTTCACGTGAAACGTTTCATTTATTTTTTTAATGAAGAAGGATTGAAAAGTTTAATAATGAAAGGAAAGGTGTAACATCCTAAATAAGGAAAGTTGATAAAAATTATTTTTTCGAGCCTTTTTGAAGAAAGATAGAAGTAGAAATGGAGGTTTTTTATGGAACCTACACACATCTTCTCTCCTATTACCTTAAGAGACACAGAATTTAAAAGTCGTCTCTTTGTTGATTCGATACATGAAGAGGTAACAGGAAAAGAAATAAAAGAGCAAATAGTTTTTGATTTAAAAAAAGCCAAAAATCATGTTGGTTTAATTATTTCTGGCAGAGCTTTGGTTATTTCTAATGAAAAGTACGGAAAAGGTTTTTTGTCCGTCGCTGCCGATGAGGATATAGATGATTTGAAACATCTCACAGAAGCAGTACATGAAGAAGGAGGAAAAATCGCCCTTCAGCTTTTCGATATAGGGGAAACTCTCGTTCATCCCTCTGTGCATACAAAAACCCCAAAAAGAATGCCTGAAAAAGAAATTTACCTCATGATTGAGGCATTTGCTAAGGGTGCAAATAGGGCCAAACAAGCAGGTTGTGATGCTGTAGAGATTTTAGGATCAAATGGTTATCTTATCAATCAATTTTTGTCTCCTTTAACAAACAAGCGTAAAGATAAATGGGGAAGAACCTTTGAAAACCGCATGCACTTCTCTTTAGGGGTGGCCAGACATGTAAGGGAATATGTCGGGGAACATTTTCCTGTCTTATATCGTATTCCCGCCTTATTCTTAGAAGAAGACAGTACCACAGAAGAACAAATTCTCCACCTTGCCAAACAGCTTGATTTCTCTGGCATAGATCTCCTGAATATCGGGGTCGGGTGGTATGAAACGATGTCCGATTCTAACTCCTTGAAAGCTTCTGAAGATGCATTTTTATCAGCTGCCGAACGAATTAAAAAGCATGTTTCCATTCCAATTGGAATAACAAAACCACTGAACAACTTCGATCGTGCTGATCAATTAGTGAAAAATGAAACGGCTGATATGATAGCCGTTTTACCTGAGACGTCTCCTTAACTCAACGCAGGCTCTCGTTTTGTTCAAGCTCTTCTTGCCATTTAAAAGGAATTTGTACTATGAATGGTGTATCTTATGTAGAGAGGTATAATAGATTTTCCGCTGTTATTGGCTGAGCTGTAAATTAGAAGGGAGTCTTAAACGAAATGAGTCAAGAAACAGTTTTATATGAAAAAAATGATGGTATTGGAACAATTACATTAAATAGACCCCATGTAAAAAATGCTCTGAATTTAAAGATGCATGAAGAATTATTTGTTTGCTTTAATGAAGCGAATAATGATGTGGAAGTAAAAGTCATTATATTGCAAGGAGCCGGAGATGCTTTTTGTGCAGGAGCAGATTTGAAAAGTGTTTCACTGAACAACATGGATCATTTTGATTACGGACTTTACCTCAGGGAGACATACAATCGGTTAATTTTATTTATCGCAGATATCCAAAAACCTGTGATTGCCTATTTAAACGGCATTGCGGTCGGAGCCGGTCTAAGTATTGCACTGGCCTGTGATTTTCGTGTTGCTGAGTATGATACAAAAATGGCGTTAAGCTTTTTGAAAATCGGTCTTGTTCCTGATGCAGGAGCCTCTTACTTTCTCCCCCGCCTGGTCGGTCTGAGTAAAGCAATGGAATTAGCACTTGGGGAAACCATTTCAGCAGAAGAAGCGTATCGTATTAATTTAATCACCAAGATAGGCAGCCCTGATGAATTTGCGCGTTCTCTGGCCTCTGTTCCTGCCCAAGCTTATGGACTCATGACACAAAACATGAAAGAAGGGTTTGAAAAAAGTCTTGCTGAGGTTCTGGAAATGGAAGTTTCCGCTCAAAGTCAAGCTGGAGCAACAGAGGAACACCGACAGGCTTTAATACAATTTTTTACAAAAAAATAAGTAAAATGCTATGGATCTGATTCACAGCCGTTTTCTTTCAGTTGAAATAATAGGTATGGTATAGTGGGATACGAAATAAAGGTTAAGGATAATGAAGGAGTGATACATAGTGAGTGAAGCATCTCAAACCCTCGATGGCTGGTTTTGCCTCCATGATTTAAGAAAAATAGACTGGGCTGCCTGGAAAAAGGTTCCTAGTGAAGAACGACAAAGTATGATACATGAGTTTTTGAATATGCTTGAATCCTGGCAGAACATAGAAGATAATAAAGAAGGCAGCCACGCTCTCTATTCTGTCGTCGGACAAAAAGCTGATATTATAATGATGATTCTCCGGCCTACAATGCAGGATTTGAATGAAGTAGAAACAACCTTCAACAAATTAAGGCTTGCAGATTATACCATTCCCTCTTATTCCTATGTTTCCGTAGTAGAACTTGGCAACTATATGCCTCCAAAAGACGGAAGCGACCCTTTGGATAACCCTGAAATTCGAGAAAGAATTTTTCCAACCCTGCCAAAGTGGGACCATATTTGCTTTTACCCTATGGATAAAAAAAGAGAAGGCAACGATAACTGGTATTCACTCCCCATGAAAGAACGCCGTGAATTAATGAAAGCGCATGGGATGACAGGACGAAAGTATGCAGGAAAAATAAAACAGATTATCTCAGGTTCTACTGGCCTTGATGATTGGGAATGGGGCGTTACCTTATTTGCACATGAAGCTCTCCAATTTAAAAAGCTTGTCTACGAAATGCGCTTTGACGAAGTATCAGCAAAATATGGAGATTTCGGGCAGTTTTTCGTAGGAAACATTTTAACCCCTAAAAAAGTAGAAGCCTTCTTGCACATATAATTACTATGGTGGAGCTGATTTTCTTTAAGGAAAGTCAGCTCTTTTTTTATAGCATATGAAGGAAGGGTTTAACATAGATTGAAATAGTGCGAATCGCAATTCTGAATGGTTTGAACTTCTAACGCAGGCCGCTTTAAAGTGCTTTGTTTTTTATTGGAAAAAACAAAATTAAAGGAGGATAAAAATGTATAATTACTATCCATGGTATGGTTATCCAGTTCAAGGCTATGATCCATCTTCTTATGATCAAATGATGCGCCAGCAAAATGGGATGAATGGTATGTACGGTATGAACGGCATGAATGAGAATGGAGTAAATGGCGACGAAATGCTTCCATTGGAAGAATCGTACATCGAAAACATTTTGCGGTTGAATCAAGGAAAATTTGCAACAGTCTATATGACATTTGAAAATAATCCAGAATGGCAGGCAAGAGTTTTCCAAGGTATTATTGATGAAGCAGGTCGTGACCATATCATTTTAAGAGATGAACGAAATAATAAATGGTATTTGTTATTAATGGTTTATTTAGACTATATTGTCTTTGATGAAGAAATCGAATATGCTTATCCATTTGAAGACGGCCCAGGCGATGGGACTTTTACTCAACAACCCCCTCGATAACACCTGTAAATGTTTATTTTTTCCTCATTTAGTTTATAGCTTAAATATACAATGTTTAAAAGCAGCGTATCCTTTGCGGCAGCGCTGCTTTTTCCTATTTCTCCTATTTCTAAAAAAAATCAAACTTTCCTCTTGAAAGTCAAAAAAGGTCAATGTATAATACAACTACAAGGTCAAAGATAGTCAAAGTCAAAGCAGATTAATTGATCTTATTCCCTTTTAAACGTTATGATGCTCATCCAGATAAATACAACCATTCAACGATATCTTATAAACCATTTTTGCCAAAAACAAAGGAGGTAAAAGTATTATGAAAAGATGTGAAAATTGTAAACAGCGCCAGGCGCGCATTGAACTAAATATGAACCTTAACGGTTACCAACAAAAAATGCATCTTTGCGATATTTGTTATCACGAAGTCCGTAATGAAATGAAACAGCCTTCTGGTTTCGGCGGTTTTGGAGGACAGTCCTCCCCATTTGACCAAATGTTTAATGACATGATGAATTCTCAAATGGGCGCCATGCAAAGCGGTGAAGGACAAGCCCAGCAAGGAGGCGGACAAGGCGGCGGCCTATTAGACGACCTCGGTAAAAACTTGTCCGATGCTGCACGTGCCGGAATGATTGATCCGGTAATTGGAAGAGACAAAGAAGTAGAACGTGTCATCGAAACACTCAATCGCCGTAACAAGAATAATCCTGTTCTTATTGGTGAGCCAGGTGTCGGTAAAACAGCTATTGCTGAGGGGCTCGCTTTGCGGATTTCAGAAGGAGACGTTCCAAACAAACTAAAAAATAAAGACATTTACTTGCTGGACGTTTCTTCATTGGTAGCAAATACTGGAATACGCGGCCAATTTGAAGAACGAATGAAGCAGCTCTTGAAAGAATTGCAAGAGCGTAAAAATGTCATCGTATTTATTGATGAAGTGCACCAAATTGTGGGAGCAGGATCAGCTGAAGGCTCTTCTGACGCAGGAAACATTATGAAACCTGCACTTGCTCGCGGTGAAATTCAAGTCATCGGTGCAACAACACTGGCTGAATACCGCAAGATTGAAAAAGATGCGGCACTTGAACGAAGATTTCAACCGGTGATGGTCGATGAGCCAAACCTTGAAGACGCGGTGGCTATCCTAAA
Source organism: Alteribacillus sp. JSM 102045 (assembly GCF_041949975.1). Lineage (NCBI taxonomy): Bacteria > Bacillati > Bacillota > Bacilli > Caryophanales > Bacillaceae > Alteribacillus > Alteribacillus sp. JSM 102045. The sequence continues at coordinate 67,547 of NZ_JBHFQG010000007.1, forward strand.
AGGTCTGCAAGAAAACTACGAAAAATATCATCAAGTATCCTTTACAGAAGATGCACTAAATGCTTGTGTTCATCTCTCCAATCGTTATATTCAGGACCGCTTCCTTCCAGACAAAGCTATTGACTTAATGGACGAAGCAGGTTCTAAAATTAACCTTGCCCACAGTGAAGATGATGAACAAGAATTGCAAAGCCGCCTCGAACAGATTGCGGCAGAAAAAGAAAAAGCCACACAGCAAGAAGACTACGAACGTGCTGCGAAGCTTCGCGACGAAGAAGCAAAGCTTCAAAAACAGCTTGAAGATTCAAGTAAAAACGGTGAACGTTCACAAGAAAAAGCTGTCGTTGATGTAGAAACGATTGAAAAAATAGTAGAAAATAAAACAGGTATTCCCGTTCGCCGTCTCCAAAAAGATGAGCAGCAAAAAATGAAAGACCTCCCTGAACGTCTTCGTGAAAGCGTAATAGGTCAAGAAGAAGCTGTCAGCAAAGTAGCACGTTCCATCAGAAGAAACCGTGCCGGTCTTCGCCGGGGTACCCGCCCTATCGGCTCCTTCCTCTTTATTGGTCCAACCGGTGTCGGAAAAACAGAACTGTCCAAATCCCTTGCAAAAGAAATGTTTGGGGACAGTGAAGCTATGATACGTCTTGACATGAGTGAATATATGGAAAAACACTCAGTATCTAAGCTTATTGGTTCTCCACCCGGATATGTAGGCCATGATGAAGCCGGACAGCTGACAGAACAAGTTCGCCGCAAGCCATACAGTATTATTCTTCTTGATGAAATTGAAAAGGCTCACCCAGATGTACAGCATATGTTCCTTCAGATCATGGAAGACGGCCGTTTAACAGATAGTCAAGGCCGTACGGTAAGCTTTAAAGACACAGTATTAATTATGACTTCTAATGCAGGATCGAGCATTAAGAAAGTAACTGTAGGATTTGGCAATAAGGAAGACGTAGAACCAAAAATTACAGAATCGCTGTCTGACTACTTCAAACCAGAATTCTTGAACCGTTTTGACAGCATTGTTCCTTTCAATGAACTTGGAAAAGACGATCTCGTGACTATCGTTGACCTTATGCTGGCCGAAATTATCGATGCGGCAGCAGAACAAAATATGAATGTCACGGTGACAAAGGAAGCCAAAACACTGCTTGCTGAACAAGGGTATGACCCAGCATTTGGTGCTAGACCATTGCGCCGTGTCATTGAAGAAAAAGTAGAAGATGGTATTGCCGATCTTATGCTTGAAGAAGATAACATCAAAGATATTAACGTAATCGCTGAAAACAATGATATTGCTGTGGTAAAAGCCTAAGATAAAGCATACAGGAAGGTGGTTCCAAAGAAATTTGGGACCACTTTTTTTAGCCTTTTGCCTTTTTGCCTCAAAGAAAAACGTCAAAAAACGTCCATTGTTGTCTATCGCCTGGCATGCTATGCTTTATGGTGTAATATAAAAAGTATAAAAACTGCTCATATATAAGAAAATGAGGTGACGACACCAATGATGTCTTCTGCCATTGGAAGATTGCGGATAATCGGAGTTTTAGAAGGTATTTCATTTTTACTTCTATTGTTTTTAGCGATGCCCCTTAAATATGGTGCTGGAATGGATGTGGCCGTCACTATTGCAGGTTCTGCTCATGGAGGTTTGTTTGTTCTATATATTGCAGCTGTTCTTTTTGTATGGATTCAGCGGCGTTGGTCATTTTTAAGAGCCTTCATTGCTATGACAGTTTCTGTTATTCCATTCGGTCCATTTGTATTTGATAAAAGTTTGAGGCGTGAACAAGAAACGGGTTTAGCTCCTGATTCTGTTACTGGATAAAAGCAACAATAGAGACTGATCAGTATTGATCAGTCTTTTTTAATTGGTATATCTTTCACTGTGATTCATACAAATCTGGTAGGATTAAATTGGACGACCCTGCCACAGGATAACGATCAGGAAGTTAAAATTAACTAATGACAAAGGTGATACATAATGTTCGAATGGAAAAATATTTTTAGAGGTATAGCAATGGGTGCAAGCGATCTTATCCCTGGAGTAAGCGGCGGTACGATTGCTTTAGTTCTCGGTATTTACCATCGCTTGATCACAGCTATTAATCATTTTTTCAGCAGAAAATGGAAAGAACAGCTTGGCTTTTTTATTCCACTCGGAATTGGAATTGGAATTGCTATAATAAGTTTAAGTAATTTACTGGAGTGGCTGCTTGCCACCCATCCTCAGCCTACCTTTTTCTTTTTTATGGGGCTTATTTTAGGTACCATTCCTTTATTACTGAAAGAAGCAGACTATAAATACCAGTTTAAACCTTACCATTTTGTTATTGTGGCTACAGCCGCTGTACTTATCATACTGTCAGGCGTTTACAAGGGAGAAGAAAACGGAGAAGTAGTCCAATCATTAACTGCCTCGGACTATGTGTATTTATTTTTCTCTGGATGGCTGGCAAGTTCGGCGATGATATTACCTGGGGTGAGCGGTTCATTTATTCTTTTAATTCTTGGGGTTTACGAAACGATTATACACGCGGTGACGTCTTTCCAGCTCCCCGTTATTTTCACGGTAGGGCTTGGTATTATTATCGGTATAACGATTATGAGTAAATTCCTGCATTACCTGCTTCGTCAACACCGCACCGGAACTTATGCCGTCATGAGCGGTCTTTTAATAGGATCCCTATTTGTTATTTTCCCCGGGTTAGGGTCAAGCCCGCTTGTAATGGTGATCAGCTTTTTAACCTTTATAACAGGCTGGGGCCTGACTGTTTTACTTGGCAAACTAGATAGAACATAAGATCCCATATTAACCAAGGAATGTCAGCCGATCCACCTCACACACAGGAACAAAAGCGCAAGCGCCCTGATCAGCCTCGACAGGTAAATGTTCTCCAGGCACTAAAGGTGCTCTTACTTCCACAGGATGTGCTGACTTTTGCGTTACGAACACGATGTTCGCGATTTTAGCAAAAGTTCCTTAAACCGTCTTGGGCCTCCGAGAGGCTGGGCGCTGAAGCTAGACGCGGATCAAACAATATGGAGATAGTTATCCACAACTTGTAAAAATATAATTTCCTAAACACTAAAAAAACGGAGCCTTCCTTAAAGGAACAGCTCCGTTCTCTTTTTTTATATTTTTAAAACGGCAATAATAAGCATGACCCAGCCAGCAATAAAAGCTGTACCTCCAATAGGAGTGATAGCTCCGAGCCATGTGATACCGGTAAAAGCCATGGTATACAAGCTTCCGGAAAAAATAATAATTCCGGCAAACAGCAGCCATCCTGACCAGGACAGAGAGGCAGAACCTCCTGCATAAGCGGCTGTTAATCCTATAGCTAAAAGTCCTAAGGCGTGCATAACATGATATTGAACACCTGTTTGATAAACTTCCATCAGCCGATCAGACAGCTTCCCTTCCAGGCCATGTGCCCCAAAAGCTCCAAACCCAACAGCAGCAGCTGCGTTAATTGCACCTAATATCACAAACACTTTCCACATCTGTTTCACACTCCGTTTTACGTGTACTGTTAAAATTCAAGTAAATTTCCACTTGTTGATGGAATCTCATTTTTAGATTGACTAGAAGGAGCAGATTTGATTTCCTGTACTTCTACAGGAGTTCGCGGCTTAGCCAGTTGAGAAGAAAAATCAGCCGTTTGCCTTCGCTCTATACTTCTTCGGTCTTTGGTCTCATCGGTTGAAAGAAGAATATCGCAATACGATTTCAATACACGGGCGTGTTCCTTAACTGCTGCTTCTTCTTTTCTATCCACTTGGTCTGCAAGCCGCATTAACTCTTCTTCCATTTTTTCCACAACGGTACGAGCGGAAATATTCATCCCGTTCACCTGCTTTTTATAAGTTATTATTCTCAAGTATTATAACATAGCTTTTACAGCGTCTACTAACCCCGCTTATCGTTTGCAGCAAAATGATGAACATCATTATTAAAGCCTGGACCGATTTTCCTCCTCAGTCCAGGCTTTCTCATTGATTGAGTATTTAAAGCTCAATAATGGTGTAGCCGTATGCTTCAAGTTTAGAATAATTTTCTTCATCTATAACCCAAAAGTTCCCTTCATCGTCTTTTACAATTAATTCTTTATCTGCCGCTTCCTTTTTAGCTTCTTGTTCATCTTCAAATTTCTTGGCTGGAATTTGCATTTCATCTACAATGATGAATGCCATACCTAACACCTCCATTTACCGAGAATTGTACCCGGCCTCTTGGAAGTTTAAACGACAGTTCCATAATTTGTCACAAAATTGTAAATAGAAGAGGCTATCCTTTGGATTCGTTTATATATCTTTGTAATTTCGTCATGTCCTGATTTCGAACGATACTATTAGAAGACTGAACTTTTGCTTGTTCTAACTGTTTCCTTGCGGAAAGGACGGTTTTTACACCAGCTATGTTTAATCCCTGGTCAATCAATTTTTTAATTTCTGCGCATCGGTCAATGTCATTTAAAGAAAAAAGGCGCTGATTGCCTTCATTTCTTTTCGGAAATATTAAACCTTGCTGTTCATAATACCGGATTTGGCGGGCACTTAATGATGTTAACTCCTGTACAACACTAATGGGAAAACATGCTGTACGACGCGGGATTTGGTCAGTCACCTCACTCTCCTCCTTTTACTTATCGCTGCTGTCGATTTAAATAAACATACACATCCTGCAATGTTTCGTAACCTTTATTCATTACTTCCTTTACTGAACAATTCCACAGTTCAGCTGCCATGATGGCATCGGCCAGCGCATGGTGACGTCCATTAATAGAAATATCATAATAACCGCAGCATGCTTCAAGCTCAGCAGAGGAGTGGCCGGGTGCTGCGATTTGAAATAGAAATGAGGTATCCAGCAGTCGATGCTGAAATTGAATGCCAGTAGCTTGATAGGTGGCATGCTGAAGAAATCTTTGTTCATGCCGAGCATGATGAGCAACCAAAATATCAGTCTGGATAAATGAATAAAACTGCTTAAGTACCTCTGCCAATGGAGGTGCGGATTCAAGCTCGCTTTTCTTAAGGCCGGTTAATTCAGAAACTTCTTCAGATAAAGCTTCAGGCTCACGAATTGGGGAATAAAAAGTATCTTCTTTTTTAATTTTGCCTTTTTTAATTTTTACGGCTCCTACCGATAATATTTTGTCTCCTCCATCGGGGTAGAAGCCTGAAGTTTCTAAATCAAGAACGGTTATATTCAATGTATTCAATGGTTTTAAAAGAGGCTCTTCTGTTTTTAGATCTTTTTGAAGCTGGCGCAGAAAAGATAAATGCTGCGGGTTAGTTTGGTCCATGGAAGAAACGAAAGGACCACCAATTTTCCCCGAAACTTGACGCACCCACTGATACATTTGGTTCATCACCATATTCCTTCACCTGATTCAACGGATTTTTTAGTTTGCTGGAACAAGTGTTTACCCTCTTTTACCGCTGTTTTTAATGTCTTTTTTTGTTCTTTTGTTAATTGATGAACTGGTACGTAGTGAACATCTTCATACGTTTGGTGACTTTTCCAAAAAGAAGCCCGAAGGTCAAGCAAAGCATGGAAGTATTCGATTTTTCCCCTCACAAATGGATATTTTTCTGCTGTTTTATTCATTCTTTCCAAAGTGGACGAAGTGTGTATACCTTCTTTAATGGCAAGCAAACGCATAGCATGCACGTATGGAAAAAAACCCACGTCTTTAATGTGAAGAGAACCAGCATAAGGTCCTTTTTCTTCTGGCAGCAATTTACCGAATGCATTGGTCCCCTGATGCAAATAGGAGGTGTTTTCAGCAAGGCGCTCTAAAATGCGGGATGATTCAGAAACTTTAAAAAAGATATGTTCTTTTATATCTGCAAGCAGCTGTTTTTTTCCTGCCAGCATTCTGGCATCAATAAAGGTGAGCAAATGACGGTAGGACTCCCACCTATCGTTTTCTATCCATACATCCACTTGCTTCTTCCATTCATTCAGTCCATGACACCATCGAGGATGAGATGCCATTACTTTTCCTTCACAGCGAGGATAACCAACAACAGCCATCCCTTCTCTAAGCTCTTCACCAAGAAATAAAAAATAGTCTTGAAAAGACGCATCCTTCCCATCGAAGACTATACCATGGTCCTGGTCGCTCCATAATGCCTGCTCCTTTCTTCCTGAACTCCCCATCACAAAGAAAGCAAAGTGAGCAGGGACCGGCCCCCGCTCACTTTTCACCCGGTGGACAGCTAGAGACAGGGTTTCGAGCACCCAATGGTCATGGGCTTCATTTAACCGTACTGGATCTCCTGCCACCTTTACGCTTTCTTTTTCTCTAGCGCTTTTAATGTCTTCATAACGATCAAAGGAAGGAGGAAGAAGAAATTCTTCCTCCTTGTAAGATGCTGAAGATGTCATGTTATCACGCACCTGTATTTATATTCTGAGAAGATTGCTGTACGTTTTCCGGATAACCGTAGCTTCCATGTTCACTAATATCAAGCCCCATAATTTCTTCTTCTTCAGATACGCGAAGTCCTCCAATGAGTGACTTTGTTATCAATAGCAGCACGTAAGAAGCGATAAAAGCAAATACCCCGCAAGCTAAAACACTGATAAATTGAACACCGAGCTGAGCAAAGCCTCCACCGTAAAACAACCCAGCCTGGCCGCCATTCATTTCTGCAAGCTCCGGAGTGGCAAAGAAACCAGTTGAAAGTGTTCCCCATACACCGGCAGCACCGTGAACAGATAATGCGAAGATAGGATAATCAATTCCCATTTTTTCAAAAAACTTCATGCTGTAATAAACAAGCAGTCCGCCAATAATACCAATGACAACAGCTGCCCATGGATCAACAAATGCACAAGAAGCTGTTATAGCAACCAGCCCTGCCAGCGCCCCATTTAACATCGTCGGTACATCTGCTTTTCCAAGAGATGCCCATGCAATTAACAGTGCGGCCACGGCACCTGCTGCAGCAGCAAGCTGCGTATTTAAAGCAACAAATCCAAAGAATGCATCATCAACACCTAAAGTACTGCCAGCATTAAAACCAAACCAGCCAACCCAAAGAAGTAGTACACCAAGAGCAGTGAAAACCTGGTTATGACCGGCCAATTCATTCGGTGAACCGTCTTTATTGTATTTCCCAATCCGTGGTTTTAACAGCATGGTTGCAGCCATCGCAGCCATTGCACCAGTTAAGTGAACTACTGTAGAACCAGCAAAGTCTTGTTTACCTAATCCGCCAATCCAGCCGTCACCCCAAATCCAATGAGCAACTACCGGATAAACAAAAGCTGAAAATAAAACAGCAAATACAATGTAAGCAGAAAGTTTAGCACGTTCAGCAAAACCGCCGAAAGCAATCGTTAACGCAATCGCAGCAAACGCTAACTGAAAGATAAAGTCAACAGAGCCTGCCAGTCCATCAAACATGGTAGTAAAATCACCAAAGAAGAAGTCAGATAAACCAATAAACCCTCCAGCGCTTTCTCCATATATAAAACCATACCCTACTCCCCAGAATACAAGCGATGCAATACCTAATGTGAAAATGGTTTTACCTGCAATATGTCCGGCATTTTTCATCCGGGTAGAACCTGCCTCTAAAAGAATAAATCCGCCTTGCATTAATACAACTAAAATAAATGCAATCATGATCCAAAGATTGTTCATTAAAAATATCGGATCCATAATATGTTTCTCCCCTTTCCATTTTCTCATATGTAAACTTAGTTAACATCTTTCGTTAGTTTACATTTTACACAGATTTTTTGTTATTCCTACTATATTGTAAGGAAACCTGACATAGTATTTTGAGAGAAACTAGGGTACCATAAGTCAGTTCTCGGCAAACGTAACTGGAATATACTCGCTTTCACCCTCAGGGCACAAGTCCGACATCTACTCCAACTCTCTTTGCTCGTTCTCGTAGTGTCTTCTTTGCCGAGGGCAACGGATCAGCCTCCTCGTGTGCAAAAACCGCTCCCTGCGGGGTCTTCACACTGCCCTTTTTCCCACTGGAGTCCCGCATATTCCAGTTGCTAGATGACCAACTACCTTTTTGAGACAGCTACCTTAGCTTTTTTGTTACACATTTTTCTTTTATATTTTTAAAGTATAAAATAAAAAAAACAGAACCAAACTTGTATTGATTACCGAGTTTGGTTCTGCTTCTTTGGCTTTATGAGAGATTTTCAATTAAATACACCCGCGCTTCATAAGGATGTAAAATAAGCTTTTCCTTTTCTTGATGAAAAGGAACTTCATAATTGTTTAAGATAAGCTGGCTGCTTGAAAGACGGAGTCCTTCTCTATTCCATTCTGCTTTTTTTGAAGTAAGATTTGTTACGATAACAGCTGTTTGCTGCTCTCCTTCTCTTAAATAAGCAAAGATTTGGCTGTCTTCCTCATTCAGTAACGTATATACCCCATAAGTGAAAAGTGCATGCTCTTTTTTTAATTTGATCATGGCTTTATAATAGTTGAGGATGGAAAAGCCTTCTTTTTGCTGCTGTTTTACATTAATATTCTTGTGATTGGGGTTCGCATTCAGCCACGGCTCTCCGGTAGAAAAACCAGCGTTTTCTTCGTCTGACCATTGCATAGGAGTACGGCTGTTATCTCGTGATGTTTGCCCCAGCAGCTTCAAAATCTCCTTGTCAGGTATTCCTTGTGCTTTTTTTTCACGGTATAAATTTTTTGCTGCCACGTCATCATAATCTTCAATGGAAGGAAAATGAGCATTGGTCATTCCAATTTCCTGTCCTTGATAAATAAAAGGAGTGCCCTGCATCAGAAAATACATCGTTGCTATCGCTGTAGCGCTTTCTCCCCAATACTCTTTTTCATTCCCCCAAGTAGATACCACCCGGGCAAGGTCATGGTTTTCAACAAATAATGCGTTCCATCCGCTATTTTCTAACCCTTTTTGCCAACGTGTCAGTACGTTTTTCAATCCGCGGATATCTAATTTATCATTCGGCCCGGCATCCCATAAATCAAGGTGTTCAAACTGGAATATCATATTCATTTTTCCTTTGCTTCCCACCCAAAGGTCTGCTTCCTCAATGCTTACTCCGTTTGCTTCGCCGACGGTCATAACGTCATACTTACCATACGTCTCGTCTTTAAACTCCTGTAGGAAGTCATGAATACCAGTTTGGTTCATGTGCATGTCAAAAGAAGACACATATTTTTTCTTTTTTGGGTTCGGCATATCTGGTAAGCCAGGGCGCTTTTTAATATGACTTATTGCATCTATTCTAAAGCCATCAATACCTTTATCAAGCCACCAATTTACGGTTTCGTACAAAGCAGACCGTACTTCAGGATTTTCCCAATTTAAATCAGGCTGTTTTTTTGAAAAAACATGTAAATAATATTGATCCGTGTTTCCGTCATATTCCCAGGAAGAGCCCCCAAAAATACTTTCCCAGTTATTAGGTTCAGCACCATTTTTGCCATCTCTCCAAATGTACCAATTGCGCTTTTTGCTTTCTTTAGATGACCGGGATTCAATAAACCATGGATGCTCGTCACTAGTATGGTTTAAGACAAGGTCGATAATTAATTTCATCCCGCGTTCATGCACTTTTTGCAGCAGTTCATCAAAGTCCTGCATGGTTCCGAATTCTTCTAAAATAGATTTGTAATCTGATATATCATAACCATTGTCATCTTTTGGAGATTTATACATCGGACAAATCCAAATCAAATCAATCCCCAGATCCTGTAAGTAATCTAAACGTTGTATTAAGCCTTGAATATCCCCAACACCATCGCCGTTCGAATCTTGAAAGCTGCGAGGATACACTTGATAGCCTACGGCTTCTTTCCACCATGCTTTTTCCATTGCTGCCACCTCGACTTTCATATGGATTTTTCAGTTTCTAAAAGTATTGAACATCCACTCCATAGTGATCAGTCAAAAATAAAATGAGAATGAGAAACAATTGGTTTCCAGATGGTAAAGATATGGTCAATTTTTAAAGCTTCAAGTTCTTTTCCCAGCCTGCTATGTTTCCTTTTATCGTCCTATCACCTTTATGTAAATGAGTATCAAACAAACTTTGTTTCAAAATATAATCATATCCTACCTCTCTTTTCGACTCTGCTGCATTAAAAATACCCAAGAAGGATAATAGGAAATAGGGGAACCATTAACAAGACAATTTTACTGCTGATTGAGAGCAGCTTGCATAAAAGGAATGCTCTTTTTTTACAGAATGACGGGTAAGAAGAGCCAGACCCTCTTCGTAGACCTCGTAGCCATAATGAGATATATCCCAGAGGAACTGATATTTTTTGTTTCCTAGTTTTTGCAGTTCTTGTTTTAACAAGGAGAGCATAATTATCTTTACGGATATTTTTATAAACCAGTGGAGAATCAACGTGCTGGCTTATATCTTGTAAAGCTATGATATCATAGTGGTTTTCATGAATAACTCGTACCAATGTTTTCATTTTATCGATCTAGTCTTCTTCTTGCCATGAATGGGCGTTCAGTGTATATGCAGGTTTTCAATGACTGCCCATCCGATATCTTCTATCAATTTGAGCAACCGATTGCATAATTAGGTAATCAGAAACCATCATTTCAAATGCTTTTCCTAATGAAATTATAATACCGGCTAATGGCATAAAAGCCACAACAATTATTAATGCTTTACCAAATTTTTATCAGAAATCAAACGAAAAGATAGGAAGATCTTTAATTCACCTTTCTTTTTATAAAATTATGACAGCGATTTCATGAGGCTAAAAAATATTGTTTGCTAAGTTTTTTACAAACGATTTCATAAATAATTATTAACTATTATACTGCCTATTTAATATAGAAGATACAATACTAAATTTAATTCTCGGAATACTTTTTGATTATATAAGTTAGAAAAAGAGCATGATAATTGATTAATTACCATGACGCTCTGCAGCTCGTTTTAATATATTTATAAAGAAAGGTAAAAACAGAAATAATGCCACCACACGAATAATATGCAAGCTAGCTACCAGGGTAGGCTCTAAGTGCAATGCCATTGCGGTAGAACTCATTTCAGCAGCCCCCGCAGGTACTGTACTTAGCAAACTCGTCATATAAGGAAGACCAGTCATCCATTCAAAAAGAGCAGCAAGCGTTAAGCTAAACAAAAAGTAAATTCCTAGTAAAACGGCACTTGGTTTTCCGATATCTTTTAACTTTAAAAAAGTAGGACGGTCAAAACGGATCCCAACCATCACTCCGATAAGCGCTTGCCCAATTCCTCCAACATAAGATGGAAGTACAGTGGTACCAGTCAGCACCCACTCACTTATAATAAATCCTGTAAAGATGCCATAAAACAATGTACCGGCCGGCACTTTCCATAAACGAAACAGAAAAATGGTTATGAGAATGGCAGCAAGCAGTCCCGCTAATACTGATAATTCGATTTCTTCCAGAGAGAAACCAGAAGTCCTTCCTTGTAATTCATCCGGGTAGAAAAAACCAGCTAAAAAAGGAATGGTTAGGACAAAAAAGGTAATGCGTGCCGTATGAAACGCAGCTACTACACGATTATCCGCTCCATAATCCCCGCTTAACGCAATCACTTCTGAGGCCCCCCCTGGCACACAGCAAAAATAAGCAGTTAAAGGATCAAGATTGGTCCAGTGATTCATTAACCAGCCAATTCCTACTCCCGCTGCTAGCGTAAATGTCAGGGAAAGCAGAAGCGGAATAAAGTACTGGCTTATTAATTGAAACAATTCTGTTTGCATCATAAACCCGATGTTGACCCCTACTACAGCAAGCACTATCCGAAACGGCCAGCCCTCAAAGGCCAGCCTCTTTATAAATAATCCATAGCCTATCCCTGTTAATAGCCCTCCCATCAGCCATCCAGCTGGTACGTTTAGAAAAGAAAGAATGCCTCCCAGCATTAATGCAATGATGATACAAACCACTTTTTCCCGTAACACACTCATTTACCTTCTTTCTACACTTATCCTAACTATCATACTAACATTTCTCGAGGGCTGAAGGGAGATGAACTGCTATCACCTTTTAGATAGTAACATTTAAAACTATTAATTGCTGTTATGCAAAGGCTGCCTCGCTGATAATCAGCGGCAGGCAGCCTTTTATTGATCATAAATTTACATTTCATCATAAGGAAAATCGTCCGGGTGATACCCGTAACGCTGGTTTTCATTCATTCCGTCAATGGCCTGAAGGTCTTCTGTATCAAGGGAAAAATCAAATACATCCGCATTCGATTTAATTCTTTCCGGGGTTACCGATTTAGGAATAGTAACCACTTTATTTTCCAGGCACCAGCGAATTAATACTTGAGCAGGTGTTTTGCCATGTTTTTCAGCTATCCGAGTTACTACATCTTCTCCAAGCAGATCGCCTTTTCCAAGCGGACGCCATGCCTCTAGTTGTATATCATGATTTTGACAATACTCTAACAAACCTTTTTGGAATAATCTTGGATGAAATTCTACCTGGTTCACCATTGGCTTCACTTTTGCTTCTTTGATCAAGTTTTCCAAATGCTCTTCTGTAAAGTTACTCACGCCAATTGCTCTTACTTTGCCTTCTTCATATAACTTTTCAAGTGCTCCCCATGTTTCTTTATATTTTCCTGGTACAGGCCAATGAATTAAATATAGATCAATTACATTTACGCCTAGTTTTTTAAGAGAGCGTTCAAATGCATCTAATGTTTCTTCAAAGCCTTGCTCATCATTCCAGACTTTTGTAGTGATGAAAATATCCTCTTTTGGCACGTTGCTTTCTTTTATGGCTTCCCCTACACTTTCCTCGTTATAATAAAAAGATGCTGTATCAATGCTTCGATAACCGTTTTCTAAAGCGGTTTTGACAGCCTGTTTTACTTCATCACCTGCTTCTGCTTGATAGACACCAAGTCCAACCCGGGGCATTTCTACTCCATTTGCTAATTTTGTTACTGATGTTTCAATACTCATCAATTGCTGCCTCCTTTAATATAATTAAAAAAGTACATCGTCTGATAAAAGTGCCAGATTCATGCTAATCATTTGTGCACTATACTAGAGGGAACACTCCAATTTATCTCCCGACGTCCCGCCTTTTTTAGAAACTCATTGGTGCGTGAAAAAGGCCTGCTCCCAAAAAAGCCTCTATGAGCAGAAAAAGGACTTGGATGAGGGGATTTAATAATTAAATGATGCTTAGAGGTGATGAGTTCCTCTTTAGCTTGAGCATTTTTACCCCATAAGATAAAAACTACTGGATCTTCTTTTTCATTCACTTGTCTAATCACTTCATGTGTAAAATGCTCCCAGCCTTTCCCTTGATGAGAATTCGGTTGTCCTCTTCTTACCGTTAATACAGCATTTAATAATAGGACCCCTTCTTCTGCCCAGCTTGTGAGACAACCATGATCTGGTATCTCATATCCAAGATCATCATACAGTTCTTTATAGATGTTTTGCAGGGACGGAGGTATTTTCACCTCTGGTTGAACGGAAAAGCTTAACCCATGGGCTTGGTTTGGTCCATGGTATGGATCCTGACCAAGTATTACTGCTTTCGTATTTTCATAGGTAGTATGATGCAAAGCATTAAAAATATCGTACATATCTGGATAAATGGTTTTTTCCCGATATTCCTTTTTTAAATAATCTCTTAATTTTACGTAATAGTCTTTTTGAAATTCCTGATCTAAACGAGGAGCCCAATCATTTGTTAAAATCCCCACGCTTTCCCTCCCTTCAAAAAGTTACTTTTTTAGGTTATTTTGGGTAAGGTATGAAAAAATGACTAACTTAGAAAGAGGTGAAGTTAGCATGGAAAAAGAAGGTATGTACAACAAGGCAAATGAGAATTCTCAACCTCCTGTTACCGTAAATGGAAAAGCCATTACCTCCCTTGTTCTTGGAATCGTTTCTCTAGTGATGATTGTTCTATTTGTTATTATAAGTCCTGTACTGTCTATATTAGGACTTATTTTCGGTATTTTAGCATTAAAAGAAATAAAACGTTCTGGACAAAATGGACGCGGTTTAGCTATTGCCGGAAATACTTGCAGCATCATAGGACTCATTGTTTCTGTCATATTCATTGTATTTCTTGCTATTGGATTTCTAACTTTTATGCAAATGGAAAATGGTCCGCCTATGTAAATGTCCAGCAGGCATCTATGCATATCAAAGTGCCTGCATATGTATTCCCCTAAAAATAATTCCAAAACATGTCTGTTTGTTTCACGTGAAACATTCATTTCTACCGTTTGATAAGTTCATTTAAGGTATTAAATAAATAAGGATTAGCTCCCATTACATACAGTCCTTTATCTTCTTCACTTACGATCGTTTTTCCTCCTGCTTCTTCTAAAACAAGTAAACCTGCTTCCACGTCCCAAACCTTTAATTTTAGCTCCCAATATCCGTCCATTCTGCCGCAAGCAACTTGTGCCAGGTCTAGAGCAGCACTTCCTAGTCTTCGAATTCCTCCTACTCGGGGCACTAATTCTTGCACATGTGAGAGATTATTATCTTTATCCGTTCCCTTATCATATGGAAAACCGGTACCTATTACAGCCTTATTCAACATTGATGTCTCTGACACCTTTATCGGACGGTCATTTAAAAATGCACCTTCTCCTTTAACAGCCTCATATGTTTCATTTAATTTAGGTGCATGAATCAACCCTGCTATCGTTTCACCTTTGTATCTAATTCCGATGGATATACAAAAAAAGGGAAGGCCCCGTGCATAATTGACTGTTCCATCTATCGGGTCTATCACCCATTCGTAGTCAGAATCTCCTTCATAAAATCCGCTTTCTTCCGTTCTCATCACGTGTCCAGGGTATTCTTGCTGAATTTTTTCCGTTAAAAATTTTTCTGTCCACACATCCAATTCGGTGACAAGATCAATAGCTGAAGTTTTACTATTCATTTCCATTGGTCCTTGAGCTTTTTCCACTTGCTTCTCACCAGCTTCTTTTACCCAAATTTTTGCTGATAAAAGCATATCTTTCCACTCTTTCATTTGTGATCACACCTTTCTGTTGTCTCTATCATATCCAACATTACCCTTCAACACAAAAAATTAAAATAGATGTTTTCTTCATCCTTGTGTTAAATTGTTAGTAACAAGTACCGAAGTTTTTTTTCATAAAACAAGGAGTTATTTTATGTTGAAGATTCTATTAGATACACTCGAACAACTCGGCCTAATCGGCTTGTTTTTAGGAATAGCAGTGGAAGCCATTTCTATACCGTTTCCTGCAGCAATTGTGATATTGGTGTACGGGTACATTATGGATCCTTCCGGACTGGAATGGGTGCTGATTAGTTTGGGAGCTGCTGCAGTCTATACAGCAGTTAGTTTCATTCCATACTGGCTTTCCCTTCGTTACGATCATCTTCTGCAAAACCGTGTAAATACATCCAGTTCTAAACGAATGTTAAGGTTCATGGATAAATATAGAGAATGGACGATTTCTGCAGGAAGAATACTTGGTATGGGTTATATTGTTTACCTTGCTGCTTTTTATAAAATAACTCCGTTTCGTTACGGCTTATTTACTTTTATTGGAGTCCTGCCTGTTGCGTTTCTCATGTTCTATCTAGGCAGCCTCGGAAATATTGAAGTAGTTTATACTTGGTTTCAAAACGTACAATACGGAATAATGGTTTTGATTGCGGGAGCTATTGGCTGGTATGTATATTACCGTGTGAAAACGAGAAAAAGATACGGCCGTAAACAACAGTCTTAATGTTAAACATTACATTGCCAACAAGTCTTTTCATTCATATCATATATTAGATTAGGTTAGGTTAGGTTATAAAAAAGCATCATCTTTTACCAACATGTTAAAATGATGCTTCTTTTTCTTTATTTATGATATGGACTGCCTCGATTAATTTGAAAAGCCCTGTACAATTGTTCCATTAACATAACCCGCATCAGCTGATGAGGAAAGGTAAGCTTGGAAAAAGACCATAAAAAATCAGCCCGACCTAAAACCTGTTGATCTAAACCTAAAGAGCCTCCAATCACAAATGCCAGCTTGCTTTTCCCATGGAGCGCTAAGTCATGTAATTTTTTAGCTGTCATTTCTGAAGAAATCATTTCTCCTCGAGGCTCCAGCGCAAAAACGTACATGTTGTCATGTATTTTATTTAAAATTTTCTCCCCTTCTTTTTTCTTTATTTGAATCTTTTCTTTTTCACTCGCCTGCTCGGGAGTTTTTTCATCAGAAAGCTCTATTAAATGAATGCTCGCCATACCTTTCATACGTTTTTCGTATTCCGCTACGGCTTGTTTTAAATATTTCTCTTTTAACTTTCCCACCGCTATGATTGAGATATTCACACCCTGTCCTCCTCTCCCATAAGTTATCCACAGAAATAATCCACATATTCACAGCCCTCACTAAGGGGTTTAAATAATTTTATACACAGCTCTATTTTTGCAGTATGAACAAGTTGTGGACAATGAATCTTCTGTTAGTTTTTCCATTTGAGGAGGCTCACCATCCTGTTCAATCGCATCTTCTAAAGCCCGATCACTATGAATTTCGCAAAAATAAATCATGTAAAACCATTCCTTTTTCCTTTTATTTTATCTTCAGCTGCATTGTTATCCACAAGTTGCTAACAATAATTTTCGTTTTATTTATCCACAATATTTTGAAGAGTTAACAGAACAAAAGCGCAAGCGCCCTGATCAGCCTCGACAGGTAAATGTTCTCCAGTCATGAAAGGCGTTCTTACTTCCACAGGATGTGGTGACTTCTGCGTTGCACTTTCGTCTCCAAAACGCCACGTCCTATGGCATTGGCAACATTAGCACGTCCTATGCGTCGACGTGTGCGTCTTTAGCAGAAGGGTCCTAAAAGATGTTCGACTAAGAACGTCACGTCCTGTGACAACGTCGAACTGGCTTGCACAGGAGGTGCTGACTTTTGCGTAGCGAACACGATGTTCGCTACGCAAAAGTTCCTTAAACCGTCTTGGGCCTCCGAGAGGCTGGGCGCTGAAGCTAGACGCGGATCAAACAATATGAAGATAGTTATCCACAACTTGTAAAAACATAATTTCCTAAACAAGTTAGAAAAACCTTCGAAAGAGGCAGTGCTCCTTCGAAGGTTTATGCTCCTAAAAATCTTGTTGAGCATTTAACGTTAACTCAGTTGTTTGTTGTTCTCCTTCACGATAGAACGTGACCTCAATAGTTTCTCCTATTTCAGCCTCAGTGTATAGGAACTTTCTTAAATCATGTCCATCTGTAATTTCTTCGCCATTTATAGCTGTAATTACATCATATTCTTTCAATTCAGCTTCTTGGGCAGGTGTCCCTGGAGCTACATTCGTAACAAATACTCCGCTATCTATGTCAGTCGGCAGCTTTAATGTTTCCTGCCAGTGATAACTAGGGATTTCAGAAAGGGATCTAATACCGATACCCATTTGCGGGCGTTCTACTTCTCCCTTTGTTTCAAGGTCTTCAATGACTGGAATAGCAACCGTTGATGGGATTGCAAAACCAATTCCTTCCACAGTAGATTGAGCAATCTTCATAGAATTAATACCAATCAACTGACCACTAATATTAATGAGTGCTCCTCCACTGTTACCTGGATTGATGGCTGCATCTGTTTGTAGAACCTCGGCATTCCAATCCGGCTGACCATTACCGGTCAAGTCAACAGGAATACTTCGTTCAGTCGCACTAATAATTCCCTGGGTTACTGTTCGTGAGAGGTTTGTACCAAGCGGATTACCAATAGCAATCGCTGGTTCTCCAACATTTAAGTTATCTGAATTTCCAAATTCAGCTACGGTGTCTATCCCTTCTGCATCGATCTGAAGAACTGCAAGATCCGTTAATACATCAGACCCTACTACCTCTGCTTCTACTCTTCGTTCGTCTGATAAACTGACCTCTACTTGACTTGCTCCTTCAATAACGTGGTGGTTCGTGACGACAAATGCCGAATCTCCTTCCACTTTATAAATAACTCCGGAACCTGTTCCCTGGCTTTGACCGGTTTCTTCTTCCTGCCAAAATTCAGACTGCTGAAGGTTGAAGACACCAACTACAGCCTCAGACACATTATTGACAGCGTCCGTTACATCTGAATTAACCGATAAATTAACATTTTGCTGATTTTCTGTAAATAAATCTTCATCCGAGGAATTGTCATCATCAGCCGTTGAAGGATTTTCTTGTCCTCCGGCAAAATTAGAATACAATCCAGCTTCGTAAAGGAACGGTACCGAAAAAACGACGAGCAATGCACCGATAATAGCTCCGATAAAACCGGCTAGTCCAGTCTTTCGTCGATTCGTTTTCCACCTTTTGTTTTCATCCTGCATATGATCATTATAATAGCCCATAACCTCCGACACCTTCCTGTTCATAATTGTTCTTTAAAAGCAATAACAAGCTTCTCGCCAGATGGCGAAGTCATGGATTTTAAGGTGAGGCATCCTCTCCTCTTACGTGTAGGTATTTTTCCCCAAGTAAAAGAAAATAAGCATGATTTTTGGTTATATAATTATTTTATTTAAAACCCTGTAAATTCGTCCAGAAAGAAGCTTTGTTTTATATAATTTCCCACAATTTCGCTTTTAGAGTGTCCTAATAAAGAGGTTTTTAAACATTTTATCCGTTAAACCCAATTCTTTTAAAAAAGGCTGCTATAATGTAACTAGTGAAGTAGCTTTATATGGATCCGTATCATAAAGATGAAAGTCATAATCAATTCCGCAGTCATTTTCTTCTAATATCTGTTTTACAGTCATTCGAGCCAAATCCTTCATGTTATTATCCTGACTTAAATGAGCTAAATAAATACGCTTTGTATTTTCTCCTACCACTTCTGCTAAAGCTGAAGCAGCATCTTCATTCGAGACGTGTCCTGCGTCCCCTAAGATTCTGCGTTTAATGTTCCAGGGATATCGGCACATACGCAGCATATTCATATCATGGTTTGATTCAAATATAAACATATCGGCATTTTGTACCAGCCCTTTTGTATGTTCACTTACATAGCCCATATCTGTAGCAAGAGCCAATTTTTTTCCTTCATTATGAAAAACGAAAAACATAGGGTCAGCTGCATCATGGGAGACGCCGAATGATTCAACATCAAGGTTTCCAAATGATTGAACAGATCCTCGGCCAAACACAAATTTTTGGGCAGACGTAATATTGCCTAAACTATTTTCCATAGCCTTCCACGTTTTTTCATTGGCATAAATCGGCAAATTATATTTTCTTGCTAAAATCCCGACTCCCTTTATATGATCACTGTGTTCGTGCGTTACTAAAATACCATCTAAGTCTTTTGGATTTCGCGCTATTTGTTGAAACAGCCCTTCGATTTTTTTCCCACTTAATCCTGCGTCAACAAGCAGACGTTTTTTGTTTGTTTCTATATAAACAGCGTTCCCTGTGCTTCCGCTCGCCAGTACGCTAAAACTTAAGGCCATATAATGTTTCACTCCAATTTATTCTTCTTCCTTTGCTTCATTTGAATCCGTGCCCTCGTCTGGCTCTTCCTGGTTGTTTTCATCTGTTGCTAATTCTTGGATGGAACCGTCTATGGCATGCACAAGATAATTTTCTTCTTCATTTATTTCCATTCGGTACATAGGAGCAAAGACTTGGACTTCCCCTTCTGGATTAAAAAGACTGTAATAGCCTAAATCAACCTTGTTGACCTGGTCGTTAAAGGAAAGTATCCCGTCATTTAACAGTACTTCAATCGCTTTATACGGTGCGAGCATATCTTTTTCTTTCCCTTCTTCTCGAAACTTAAGATAGCTCTGCACATAACTTTCTATTTCATTATCTTCATTAAAAAACAGAACAAGCTGATCTTCTTCATAGGTAACTACTGTATTTCCCTCATATGTTTGGTTAAAATACATCTGTCTATCGTCTCCGTTCCAGCTCTCATACCTATACTCGTCAGCATTCCAAACATGTTGATCCAAAAACTTAGAAATATCGTCTTCAACATTTGAGCTTACTTCATACGGCTCTTCTAACGTCACTTCTACAAACCTGTCATTTAACACATTAACATTGTCTTCTCCAGCTTTATCAATAATGTCTTCTTCTATTTGCACTGGCTGGCCGACAATGTGACTAATTTCGCTTCGTTCCTCCGGTAAGTCTTCTGTGACAGAAATATTTCTGTCCGCTAAGGTTTCTCTCACCGTCGCCTGAGCTCTGACATTTACATCGCTGGAGTTTCTTTTTTCAATTAGTTGATATAAAAGAAAAGTATTAAGGAGAAGAAAAGTGATAATAAAGATCGTTTTCGTTCTATTCCAATCCACTTTAACCCTCCTTTGTTTCCGTTGTGCCGTCAGGTTCAATAGGATACCAGGAACCGTCGTATTTCACATACCAGCTGGGCTCAAATTGAATCACTAGACTCTCCGTTTTTTCCATTTTGTAGCCTACACGTATATTTTCGATTTGTTCCGGGTCAAACTGCTCCTCTGCAAATTCTAATACTTGTTCACCAGAAGCAAGCTCTATCGACCCGCTTGTATCAATTGGACTGTCATCTAATTGAAACAAAGGTCTAGAAAATTGTGAAACCTGCCCTCCGGTTCTAGATACATTTATAGAAGCAAGATCCCGCCCACGTGATTCAAATACCGGCAGTCCCGAGACAATCATACGATATACTGCACTTTCTTCTAGACTGCTCCTCTGCCAATCATAAAGACGATAAGTATCAGTCCATCCTCCGCGGGAATTTATAAAATCAAACGTTGTCTCGACTACGTGATTTTGAGAATCTTGTACATTTTCACTGTATATCGGATTAACGTAATTTAAATAATCTCCATTGTCTTCTAAACTCATCATTCGATTTCCATCTGTAAAAGAGGCCTCTCGATTATCCTGACGATACTGCTTTACATAATCAGAATCATTAAACAACAATGTTAGAAAATCGTTGTAGTTCATCTCAGAAGAGGTGTCAGAAAGGGTATTATAAGTCACCGTTTCTTCTGGTAAATATATAGTTTTTGGTATCACTGAATTGTCCTCTAACTCATGTGAAAAAACCGGTGAAAATTCATCCATTTGATGAATATACAAATCCCTGAAATCAGACATACTGAAATTTGTTTCTCCTTCTAAGACAACAGGATCTTCATAAGAAACAAATTTTACTTGAAGGTTTTCACTGTCTCCACCTTCATCGATCAATACAATTCGATCAACGGAATCAATCGATAAATATGGGGTATCGTCTTCAAAATTCATCATGTCATTCAGTACTTCTCCAGGAATGGGTGTTGGAAAAATTAATTCGGCGGCATGATCCCCTTCATATAACTCCCCTGCTTCGAAGTCCTGATTTAAAGTAATATTTTCAAAACGAGAATCAAGAAAATCGTTATAAAACCTAGAAAACAAACGCTGGGTGCCGTCTAATCCTGTTTGTCTCGCTCCATTTCGAAAGACGATCTGGTCGGGCCAGATTACATCTTCAATGCTTAATTCTTCTCCCATCTCAATATCGCTTGGCAGATAGTCAGACTCATCTAAAAATGCATAATTCGGCTGAAAGGTCCACAGCTGCCATGTCAAAATAACACTAATAGCCACTAATACCGATAAGGTCCAGGATTTTATACGTTCCATCATTCACCAACACCCGCTTTTTTGTTAACGGAGTAAGGAAGTGTTACGGATATCGTTGTCCCTTTTTTCCACTCACTATCTACCGTTATATATCCGCCATGAGACTGTACCAGTTCTTTAGCTATAGCTAATCCTAAGCCGGTTCCGCCAAGGTTTCGAGCTCTTGCTTTATCCACCCTGTAGAATCGATCAAATATTTTGGCTTGATTTTCTTTTGGTATACCCACACCTTCATCCGTTATTTCAATGTCTACTGCTTGAGAACGAGTAATCATTTGAATGGTGATCATACCACCATCCGGTGAATATTTCACTGCATTCGAAATAATATTATCGAACACTTGAGTCATTTTATCTTTATCCATATTCACATAAACAGAATGAAATGGAATGTCTTTGGAAAATTCTATGTCTTTGTCCTTAGTCATCATTTCAAACCGTTCAGCTATCTGCCGTAAAAGCTCACCTATGTCTGTCGTTTCAAAGGTAAGCTGCAGATCATTACTATCCATTTTCGATAATTGCAGTAAATCATTTACAAGCCGTATCATTCGCTCTGTTTCATTTTGGGTCACTTTTAAAAAGCGGGGACCTAAGTTTTCATCTTCCATAGCCCCGTCTTCTAATGCTTCTAAATAACTTCTCATCGTAGTTAATGGTGTGCGCAGTTCATGAGAAACATTTGCTACAAATTCGCGTCGTTCTCTTTCAATTTTCTCCTGTTCTGTTACATCATGAAGAACTGTAATAAGACCATTTACCGGTCCCTCTTCATTACGAATAACCGAAAAATTAGCTTCTAATAAAAACTCTTCTTTTTCATCACTAAAATCAAGCAATATAGAATCAGTGTAGTCATATAAATCACTTGGTGTCAGAGTTTCAGATAGACGGAGCACTTCTGGAAGAGAAGATCCCATAATACCGGTGCTGTCTACATTTAAAAGCTGCTCCGCGCGTTTGTTCATTAAAATGATACGACCTAGCTCATCCGTTGCGATAACTCCGTCCGTCATATGAGCTAATACAGAACTTAATTTTTTCCGTTCTCCTTCTGTCGTTGCGCGAGCATCCTTTAAACTGAGCGTGAGAGCATTAAACGACTCCGCAAGCTGCCCGATTTCGTCTTGTCCATAGACATGCACACGGCGGGAAAAATCTCCCTCTCCCATCACTTTTGCTTGTTTTTTCATATCCACAATGGGACGGGTTATCGTTTGTGATAATAATATTCCAAGCACCGCTGTTATAACCAAAGCAATGATAGTTCCCGTTAATAGAATGTTATTGATCTCTTCCATTTCTGTATAAATGTTTTCCATGGAAGCTTCAATGTATATTGCTCCAATTATTTCTCCGTCTGCTTCAACCGGTTGAGCAATAACTTGGATTCTATCACCCGTTTCTGGGTCTCTCAGAATAGGGCTGTCTTCCTGTCCAAGCAGTGCACGTTCCACCCTCACTTTAGTACTTTGCTGCCCTACGATGTTTTGATCATTCCAATTTGATGTACCAAGCACTTCCTGGTTTGGACCAATCACTTGTACTTCAGATTGTTCTATGGAAAAGAATTCCTTCAGCAGATCTTCTATATCGTCTTCTAAAGGTTCTTCTTCACTGTCACGATCCCTTGTTATTTCCTGACGAACATTATATTCGAGCAAATCTGCACGTTCTACTAACATGTCATAATGATTATCCTCAAGCTGCGCCTCTAATTCTCCAGTAAAGTATAAGCCGATGACTTGTATAGCTATAAAAATAAGCAGCATAAAAATGGTAATCATTTTGACGTGGATCGATTTAAAAAAATCGATAATTTTCATTACTACTTCTCCTGTTCAGGGTGTTTTAAATAATAACCGACTCCTCGTCTGGTTATGATCCACATTGGGTAACTTGGATTATCTTCTACCTTTTCCCGCAATCGGCGTACTGTAACGTCGACCGTCCGAACATCGCCAAAATAATCGTATCCCCATACGGCTTGAAGCAAATGTTCACGTGTCATTACTTGTCCAATGTGACGGGCTAGATAATGAATAAGTTCAAATTCACGATGAGTTAAATCTACTGGCTCTCCTCGTTTTGACACAAGGTAAGCATCAGGATCTATGGTTAAGTCCCCTACTTCAATTTGCTTTTGTTTTGATTGATTTTCTTCTGGGACTACCTGCAATCTTCTTAAATTTGCTTTTACTCTTGCAATCAATTCTCGTGTGCTGAAAGGCTTTGTGACATAATCATCAGCACCTAGTTCCAAACCAAGCACTTTGTCTATTTCGGCATCTTTTGCGGTTAACATAATAATAGGCATATCAAAATGTTTGCGGATCTCCCGGCATACTTCCATTCCGTCTTTATGAGGAAGCATGATATCGAGCAGTACGATATCGGGATTGAACTGATGCACTTTTTCTACCGCTTCATTTCCATCATAAGCTACATCTACCTGGAATCCCTCTTTTTTTAAGTTGAAGTCTAAAATATCAGCAATTGGCTGTTCATCATCAACTACCAAAATCTTTTCGTCCATCCAATATCCGCTCCATTTCTTTCATAAATTGATTGCTAAAAGAAGCTCTCTATGATGCATCACGTTTACGGCTTGTTTATGATAATTACCTATTACTATTAAGGCTTTTCTTCATGGTGTAAAACTTAACATGTTTCCTGTTTTAATAGTTTGAGAAATGAAAGACAATACAATCCCTTTATATTGTAACACAGCCTGAAAGCAACAGGTTACCACGTTTTTGCTTATCACTTTTTCCATTTTCCGTAATAAAGTTAAAAAAGGTGAAACATTCTATACAAAAAACGCCTGGAATATTTTCCAGACGTGCATGATTGTTTGATGGTGGCTCGAGACGGAATCGAACCGCCGACACGAGGATTTTCAGTCCACTGCTCTACCGACTGAGCTATCGAGCCTTGTTACTGATCGCTTATGTATAGAAAAATGGCGGGCCTGACGGGAATCGAACCCGCGATCTCCTGCGTGACAGGCAGGCATGTTAACCGCTACACCACAGGCCCTTTTTTGAAGAATAAGCTGCTAATCTCTTCGTCAGCTGCTGTCGTTCACTCAGTCACGTACTAGTGTACGCTCCTTCCTTCTCTCCCTTGCTTCCTCGACCTTCTTGCTTCTTCTTCAAAAAAGTCGATTTTGCTCCCAGGCGAATCTATTAACAGCTGTCGCTGAAGAAATTGGTGACCCGTAGGGGATTCGAACCCCTGTTACCGCCGTGAAAGGGCGGTGTCTTAACCACTTGACCAACGGGCCTTTTAAAAATGGTGAGCCATGGAGGATTCGAACCTCCGACCCTCTGATTAAAAGTCAGATGCTCTACCAACTGAGCTAATGGCTCTTATTTTCAAGATGTGCTCATTTACTATATATGCCTTATGTTAAATTTTTTATTTTTGTCCATCACTTCGTGAGACAATAACACTAGTTGGCTTCCTTGACAGCGACAAAAATAATATTACCACGTCAATTTTCGATTTTCAAGGAGTTTTTCAAAAAAATTTTCTTTGTCTGCTTTTCATATAAAAGGCATAAAAAGCAGACAAAGACAGCTCTTTAAACGCCCCAGACACCTCTTACCATATTGGTTTGATTACGGTCCGGGCCTACAGAGAAAATACTTACAGGAATATTGGTTAATTGAGAAACGCGCTCTAAGTAATGACGGGCGTTTTCAGGCAGGTCTTCCAACGATTTTACTCCAGTGATATCTTCATTCCAGCCAGGCATTTCTTCATAAACAGGCTCACATTCAGCCAATACTTTCAAGCTTGCTGGAAACTCTTCAATAATTTCTCCTCGGTATTTATACGCTGTACAAATTTTAACCTTATCTATTCCAGTTAGAACATCAATTGAATTAAGAGATAAGTCTGTTATCCCGCTGACTCTCCGTGCATGACGAACGACCACACTGTCAAACCAGCCTACTCTGCGCGGACGCCCGGTTGTCGTTCCGTATTCATTGCCTACTTCCCGAATTTTGTCCCCGATTTCATCGGTTAATTCAGTTGGAAATGGACCATCTCCTACTCGTGTTGTGTATGCTTTCGATACTCCAACCACGTGATGGATTTTAGAAGGACCTACACCAGAACCAATAGTTACTCCGCCAGCAATAGGATTAGAAGAGGTAACGAATGGATATGTGCCTTGATCGATGTCCAGCATAACCCCTTGAGCTCCTTCAAAAAGAACCCGGCGGCCCGCATCAATAGCGTCATTTAGCACTACAGAAGTGTCGTATACATAATCTGCGAAAAACTGACCATATTCATAATACTCATCAAGGATATCTTCTTTTCTAAATCCTTCTTCTTCATAGATTTTTTCAAGCAGACGATTTTTTTCTTTTAAATTTCTGTCTAGTTTTTCACCAAATTCTTCTTTGTCCAGCAAATCTGATATACGGATTCCTGTTCTAGCTGCTTTATCCATGTAAGCAGGCCCAATACCTTTTCGAGTTGTTCCGATTTTATTCGAACCTTTGTTTTCTTCTTCCACAGCATCTAATTTTACATGATAAGGTAAAATGACATGAGCACGATTGCTAATACGAAGGTTGCTTGTGTCAATTCCGCGTTCATGCAAGTATTTTAATTCCTCGACCAAAGCTTGCGGATCAATCACCATGCCATTCCCAATTACGCAGGTTTTGTTATCGTAAAAAATACCTGAGGGTATGAGATGGAGCTTATATTTTTTACCATTAAAAACGATCGTATGACCAGCGTTGTTACCACCCTGATACCTGGCAACAACCTCTGCATTTTCTGAAAGATAATCTGTAATCTTCCCTTTTCCTTCATCTCCCCATTGAGTCCCAACAATTACAACTGACGACAAATCGTCCACCTCCGGCACCTGATTTAAAAGGCTGCTTTGATAATCAATATCTTTTCTATGTATTTATTGTTATTAGAATAAAACCCTCAAATAGTGTATCAATTCCATTGCGGGAAGTCAATCAAACACGAACATTATCTGCTGAATTTATAAAATATGTTCGTCATAGTGTTTTTAATATAAAAAATCCGGATGAGGAGAAAAAATCCTATCCGGGTTTCATGTTAGGCCCCAGGTGGCGCTTGACTTTCATCATGACGCCTGTCCAAGTTCACAAATTTATTATATTCTTTTATAAAAGCAAGTTCTACATTTCCTACAGGACCATTACGCTGTTTGGCAATGATAATTTCAATAATATTTTGGTTTTCAGCTTCTTGATCATAATAATCTTCTCTGTAAAGAAAAGAAACAATGTCCGCATCCTGCTCGATACTTCCTGATTCACGAAGGTCAGACATCATTGGACGTTTATCCTGCCTGGATTCTACCCCCCGCGAAAGCTGGGAAAGCGCAATGACTGGAACATCCAACTCACGGGCAATCCCCTTCAGACTTCTTGAAATTTCCGAGACTTCCTGCTGACGGTTCTCTCCGCCTTTGGAGCCTGAACCTTGAATAAGCTGCAAATAATCAATTAAGATCATTCCCAGACCCCGTTCTTGCTTAAGTCGTCTGCATTTTGCCTGTATATCATTTACTTTAATTCCTGGAGAATCATCAATATATATACCAGCAGACGACAGACTTCCCATAGCCATCGTCAACTTTTCCCAATCTTCTTCTTCTAGCTGCCCTGTTCTCATTTTTGTCGCGTCGATGTTTCCTTCTGCACAGAGCATCCGTTGAACTAGCTGTGAAGCACCCATTTCCAGACTGAAGATAGCTACATTTTCCGAACTTTTCGTTGCTACATTTTGAGCAATATTAAGAGCAAAGGCTGTCTTCCCCATAGAAGGCCTTGCAGCCACAATAATTAAATCACTCCGCTGAAAACCTGCTGTCATATGATCGAGCTCTGCAAAACCACTTGATATACCAGTAATATCATTCTCGCGATTTTGAAGCATTTCAATATTATCATAGGTTTCAATAAGTACATCTTTAATAGAAACGAACGCTCCTGAACTTCGCTGCTGTGCTACTTCTAGAATAGATCGTTCCGCATCGTTTAAAATAACCTCTACTTCTTCTTCACTCTCATACCCTTCCGATGCAATATCTGTTGCTGCACGTATTAACCGGCGAAGGATAGATTTCTCTTGAACAATTTTACTGTAGTATTCTACATTGGCTGCGGTTGGTACAGCATTAGCAAGATCAGTAAGGTAAGAAATACCTCCTACCTCTTCTAACCACTGATAATCCTGAAGAGCAGATGTGACCGTCACAAGGTCCACCGGACTTCCTTTTTCACCGAGTTCAAGCATGACACGAAAAATCCGCTGATGGGAAACACGATAAAAGTCTTCAGGTGATAAACGCTCTGTCGCTGTAACCAGTGCTTCTCCCTCTAGAAAAACAGCTCCTATAACGGCTTGCTCAGCTTCGATGTTTTGAGGCGGCTTCCGGTCTGTTAACACATCGCTCATAAACTGCCCCTGCCTTTCTCTTACTCTTCTATAACATAAACATCTACCATTGCAGTAACCTGAGGATGAATTTTAATAGGAACTTTCGTTACTCCAAGTGAACGGATGGGATCCTTAAGTTCGATTTTACGTTTATCCACTTTTAAATTCATGCTTTTTAAGGTTTCTGCGATTTGTTTTGTTGAAACAGCGCCAAACAAGCGGCCGCCTTCTCCAGCTTTTGCTTTTATTTCTACTTTGGTGTTTTCCAATTTCTCTTTATATTCTTTTGCTTCTTTAAGCTGCTGTTCTGCTTTTTTATTTTCACTCCCTTTTTTTGCTTCTAGATTTTTAAGGTTTCCTTTTGTCGCTTCCACCGCAAGATTATTTGGAAATAAGTAATTTCTTGCATAACCCTCAGAAACTTTTTTTACTTCCCCTTTTTTTCCTTTTCCTCTTACATCTTGTTTAAAGATTACTTTCATTCTTTTGTTCCTCCCTCCAAATATTCATCTATTGCCTGCATTAGCTTCTCTTCTGCTTCCTCGAGAGAAACATCTTCAAATTGAGTGGCAGCATTGGTTAGATGGCCGCCTCCATTTAAAGCCTCCATTATAAGCTGAACATTTACTTCTCCTAAGGAACGTGCGCTGATGCTCGTTTTGCCATCTTGTCTTTTGGAGATAACAAAAGACCCCTTCACATCATTCATGGTAAGAAGTGTATCAGCTGCCTGTGCGATCAAGATTTGATCATATGTTTCTTCTCTTGAAGCTTTAGCTATAGCCATTCCATCGCGGTAAATGGATGCCTTCTCAATTAACCGCGAACGTCTCACATATTGTTTAATGTCTTCTTTAAGAAGCATTTGAACGAGAGTAGTGTCGGCTCCATGAGACTTTAAAAAAGAGGCCGCATCGAAAGTCCTCGATCCCGTACGTATCGCAAAACTTTTTGTGTCGACGATGATACCGGCAAGCATAGCCGTTGCTTCCAACACGTCCATGTTTAACTTCTGTGGTTGATATTCTAACAGCTCTGTTACTAATTCGGAAGTAGAGGACGCATACGGCTCCATATATACGAGTACAGGATCCTTTATAAATTCTTCGCCTCTGCGGTGGTGGTCTAAAACAACAACTCGATCCACTGCATCAACCAGGCGAGGTTCAATAACAAGAGATGGTTTATGTGTATCCACTACTACTAACAAGGTGTGGCGTGTTAATTCATCCAAAGCTTCATCCGGGGTGATGAATTGCGACCACAAATGCTCATGTTCTCCTACTTCTTCCATAAGCTTTTGAACATCTGGGTTAATATCATTAGGATCAACGACAATATAAGCATCCGTATTATTTACATCTGCAATTTTCAATACACCAATTGCCGCCCCGATGGCGTCCATATCAGGGTTTTTATGTCCCATTATAATAACCTGGTCACTTTCTAATACAAAATCGCGAAGAGCATGAGAAATAACACGTGCCCTTACGCGGGTTCTTTTTTCCATGGCGTTTGATTTCCCGCCGTAGAAACGGACTTTCCCGTTTGTTTCTTTAATAGCAACCTGATCTCCACCTCTCCCTAGAGCCAGGTCCAAACTGGATTGAGCAAGGTTTCCTAATTCTCTTAAGGAAGAATCTCCGCTTCCTATACCGATACTCAGGGTAATTGGTACTTTTTCTTTTCCAGTAACTTCCCTGACTTCATCCAAAAGCTCAAACCTTGTTTTCTCAAGTTCACGCAGTGCTTTTTGATTCATAACAGCTATAAAACGATCTGAAGCAATGCTTCGAAGCAGTATTTGATACTCGTTAGCCCAGTAATTTAATGAAGACGTTACATGACTCATTAGTTTACTGCGTATCTGGTCGTCCATTCCTTGCGTGACTTCATCATAATTATCTAAATAAACAAGCCCGATTACCGTTTGCTCGTCCTGGTATAATGACCTTGTTTCTGCTGTATCTGTCATATCAAAAAAGTAAAGGAGACGCTCTTCTTGTCTTATATAGACAAAATAATGTCTGTCATTTAAAGTCATTTCGGTCTCATAATCACCTTTTTTAACAGCAGGAATAAGATCCTCAGCAATATTATCTAAGGATTTCCCTAAAAATTCCCGAGGAAGAAAGTTCATCATAAATGGGTTTGCCCACTGCACTTCATACTCTTCATTATACAGTATAATACCGATAGGAAGCTCTGTAACTGCTTCCTTTCCTGCTTTATTTACTCGGTGCGTTAAAGTTGATATATATTTCTCTAGGTCTCTTTCAAAAGATTTTCTCGCTTGATTAATATATATCACTAAAACACCAAGCAAAAAGAAACCCAGCAATCCAAACTCCCACTGGTAAAAAGTCAGGAAACCGATAAAAAGAGCTGCTACCAGAAACAGAGCCACCACGTGATAACCGTGCCACCGTCTCATTAAAAACCTAGGCATAATGTCAACCCCTACTTCATGTCAGATTTCAGACGTTTTTTCAATTGAAATCCTAAGTCAATTATACCCAAAATACGAGCAATAAGAAGAACAAAGGGTAAAAATAATCCAGAAATCAGCAAAATAACAGGAACTGCTTTAGGAATAGACTTAACATAACAATAATAAAACACAACCGTAAACCCTTGCAGCGCCATAGCTGTTTCCAATAATGGGAATAAGTTCCATATAATTATATAAATAGTCGTTCCTTCTTCTGCGCCTATAAAAAAAATGATAGAAACAACTAGATAGTACCATAGCAAAGAGCGCGGAAAGTTCCACTCTCTTAACGGCGGAAAAGGTTCTGCTTTTATTTTCAGCCGCCGTAAAACAGCATGAGCAATGAACTGTGTAATTAGAGCATAAACAATCCCGGTAAATACAATCAAAAGAGGTCCCATATAACCAATTTGATCAATCATTTCTTCCCAAACTTCCAAGTTATCAGAAGGCTCCTGTCCAAGAGCTCCCATCATTGATTCTGCCTGCTGTGTTGATTGTCTCATTACATCCTGCATGGCAGCTAATGGGTCTATTTCCAATATGAGGATGGAACCAGCATATAGAAGTACAAGTCCCCCTATGTAAGCAACACTGCTTCCAGCAAGGACGAACAAAGCTTCCTTACGTCGACGAATTAATTCACCAGCTGTTATTCCGCCTACACCAGCAAGAAGGGCATTCGGCAGTCCGATAAGCCCTCCAATTAACACAGAAAGAAAAAGGGATACTACGAACATAACAAGCCCTGGCCTTAATCCGTGCCGTGCCACAAATACAATAAAAGGAAGAGGTAAAAACCACATTAATATTGTGATTAAAAAAGGAACAAAAATAGAAAGAAGCAGCATAACGATGAAAATACCGCTTAAAATCGCTCCTTCTGTTAGACCTCTGGTTTGCTTCAACGTCGTCACCTCGTCTATTTTTTCATACAAATAAAGCCGCGATTTTTAATGAATCCATTCGTCTATTGTAATCGATTCTTTTTAAAAAAGAAAGAATACAAAAAACCCGAATAACAGACTGCTCTTTTTGCGTCTATTATCCGGGGGGATGAACACGGAAATCTTTTTTGTTTTTATTATCTTCAAAATATTTGTTTTTTTATTTTGCAGAGGGTAATTTAAAACTAAATGAGTTTGCAGCGAATACGGTTCGGTTATCATGATCTGTCTTTTTCAATTCCTCTTTCTTTTTCAAATCTTCCAATTGATCATTTATGCGAGTAATGTATTCTTTTACTTCCATTTCCCTCTTCCTCCTCAATTTTTCAAATCGTTTTTAGAAGAAGTTCTTTATTTGTTTAAAGCTGTTGTGCTGTTATTCTTATTCCTACCCTGCCCCTGCATTTTTTCAAACCTGTTGACATGGAAAATAAGACAAAAGAACCATTAAAAAAACTTAGCTTTAAAGGAAACCGGCTAAACGTCCTGTGGCAAATGCGGCATAAGTACACCTTATACACTGAAAGCCATTGTTTTACTTATACTATTCACCTGCATGCCTGGCACACCAAAAAAAGCGTTTCCCGGAAGACGGCCGGGAAACGCTGTTAAACAAGGTTTATTGCTCTTTTACGTAAGGCAGTAAAGCTACGTGACGAGCACGTTTAATGGCTTTTGTTAATTGACGCTGATACTTAGCAGAAGTACCAGTTACACGACGAGGTAAAATTTTACCGCGCTCTGAAACGAACTTTTTCAATAGATCTACATCTTTATAGTCAATTTTTTCAATTTTGTTGACTGTAAAGTAACAAACCTTTCTGCGCTTGCCTCTGCGACGTGCCATCGTTTCGACCTCCTTTTAAAAAAATTATATTTATTTGTGCGGGAGAATGTCCTAAAATGGTAAATCGTCATCCGAAATGTCGATTGGCTGGCCATCATTAGCAAAAGGGTCATCATTGAGATTAGAGGAACCCCCACTTTGGTTCTGTTGACCAAGTTGTTGATTTCCTCCCCCGTGCATACCTGCATAATCACTGCGGCTGCCGCCTCCAGAAGCATTACGGGGTTCTAAAAACTGTACGCTTTCCGCTTGAACTTCTACCACATTTACTCGGCGGCCTTCCTGATTTTCATATCTGCGACTTTGAAGTCGGCCGTCGATTCCAGCCAGGCTTCCTTTTTTTAAGTAATTAGCAACATTTTCTGCCTGTTTTCTCCAAACAACGCAATTGAAGAAATCCGCTTCTCTTTCCCCCTGCTGGTTTGTAAACGGACGGTTGACGGCAATACCGAAATTTGCTACCGCAACGCCGTTAGGTGTATATCTCAACTCGGGGTCGCGGGTGAGGCGGCCAACCAATACAACGCGATTTATCATCGGAACCCCTCCCAATTTAAGTCATTAGTCTTCGTCTTTAACAACAATATGGCGAATAACGTTATCATCCATTTTCACAAGACGGTCAAATTCATTTGTAGCTTCTGCATCGGCTTTTGTATAAACTACAACGTAATAACCGTCTTTCAAATCGTTGATTTCATAAGCAAGACGGCGCTTACCCATTTCTTCAACTTTTTCGATTTCAGCTCCGTTGTTTGTTAATACGTTGTTGTAATGTTCAATGGTTTCTTTTATACCATTTTCGTCAACACCCGGATGAATGATATAAAGCACTTCATATTTACGCATGCTGCGTCACCTCCTTTTGGTCTTACGGCCCTTTTTTAAAAGAGCAAGGAGCAAAATACTGTTGATGAATTTTACTCACAATTAGTGATTATAGCAGAACAAGCACCGGTTGACAATATTTGAATATAGAAAAAGCTGGACGCACCAATCGTTTCGCCCAGCTCTGTATTCCATCTTTAATAGAGGTAAAAAAAGTCCATGCCCTTCAGCTTTGCTTACATAATGTATAAGTATTACCTTTTTAAACATTAAAGCGGAAATGAACGACGTCTCCGTCTTTTACTATATAATCTTTGCCTTCCAAACGGACTTTTCCTGCTTCTTTTGCTGCGTTCATATTACCTGCCTCTATTAAGTCTTCATAGCTGACAACTTCCGCTCGGATAAAACCCCGTTCAAAATCAGTGTGTATAACACCTGCTGCTTGAGGTGCTTTAGTGCCTGTCCGAATTGTCCAAGCTCTTACTTCCTGTTCCCCAGCTGTAAAGAAAGTTTCTAATCCGAGCAGATTATACGCTGCTCTAATAAGTTGATCAAGTCCTGATTCTTCAATACCTAGTTCATCAAGAAACTCTTGTTTTTCTTCTCCTTCAAGCTCAGCAATTTCTGATTCTATTTTTGCGCATACCGTGATAACCTCTGATCCTTCATTTGAGGCGTAATCTTTAACAGCTTTTACATATTCATTATCTTCATCACTTAGTAAGTCCTCTTCGCTTACATTTGCTGCATAAAGCACCGGCTTCATCGTAAGAAGCTGAAATCCTTGAACTATTTTCTTTTCCTCGTCTGATAAATCAACGCTTCTAGCAGGTTTTTCATCTTCGAAAGCTGCAATAAGCTTTTGAAGTACTTCATGTTCTGCCAGAGCTTCCTTATCTTTTGATTTAGCTAACTTTGCTACTTTTACAGCTCTTTTTTCAACTGTTTCCAAGTCTGCAAGAATAAGCTCAAAGTTAATCACTTCGATATCCCGGATCGGGTCCACACTTCCTGAAACGTGAGTAATATCACCGTCATTAAAACAACGGACTACATGAGATATAGCGTCTACTTGACGAATGTGGGAAAGAAATTTATTTCCTAAACCTTCTCCTTTGCTTGCTCCTTCCACAATTCCTGCAATGTCAGTAAATTCAAATGCTGTCGGCACTGTTTTTTTGGGATTTACGAGTTCTGTTAATTTTTGAAGACGGTAATCAGGCACTTCTACAATACCTACATTAGGATCTATTGTACAAAACGGGTAGTTGGCAGATTCGGCCCCCGCTTGGGTAATGGCATTAAATAATGTAGACTTTCCGACATTAGGAAGGCCTACAATCCCTGTTGTTAAAGCCATATAAAGTCACTTCCTTTTTCATTCCATTAACCTAAAATGGGTTTATTTCCGT
Source organism: Alteribacillus sp. JSM 102045 (assembly GCF_041949975.1). Lineage (NCBI taxonomy): Bacteria > Bacillati > Bacillota > Bacilli > Caryophanales > Bacillaceae > Alteribacillus > Alteribacillus sp. JSM 102045. The sequence continues at coordinate 102,182 of NZ_JBHFQG010000007.1, forward strand.
TAAATCTTTTATTTAGACTTATCCTTCCCAATTATAGAAAGAACTTTATGAAAAGACAAGCATATTTCGCTTACTATTTAAAAGAACAGAGAGCAAGTCAATGAGACTGCTCCCTGCTCCATCTTTTTTATGCATTTTCCTCCGCTTTTTCTAAAACCTTTTTTATCTTTTTTTTGAACTCTCGGCGGGGAAGCATGACACTGTGCCCGCATCCCTGGCACTTAATTCGAATATCAGCGCCCATTCGAATAATCTTCCACCGGTTTTCACCGCAAGGATGTGGTTTTTTCATTTCTACAATATCATTTAATGAAAACGGAATATCCGGCATTTCCGTCACCTCATTTCTACTTACCTTCATTGCTTTTTTGAAGCATGAAATCTTCCATAAGCCCTAATTGAAGGAGACTCCTCTGTATATTTATTATCCTATCCTATCTCTGAAAAAGAAACAATCCTTCGATTTTTAAAACATCATTTCCCGGGTAATCAGAAAAATTCTTTCCCAATTCAAAAAAATAATAGAGAATTAGGTTTAAGATCTTTTTTTTAGGTAAAAAGGATGAATTAAGACAACAATCAGCAAGTATAAATTTAAAAAACCGTATAATGGGTATAGAAAAGCAATTAATCGAGCAAAACCAAACCGGGTTACAGGAAGCATTAAACATATCAATAATAGAGCTAATGCCCATGGAGGGAGAGGGATAACGGAACGAAATCTGCTCGATAATCCAAATAACCCGGATGCTGCTGTGGTAAATATGGCTGTCCATAAAAGAATAGCCATAAAAGCTGTCATATAATTAGGGTAGGATTTTAATAAAGCAAACAATGGAATTTCGTATAACATAATATCTTCTGCTGCTGCTAATAGTGATTCATTGTATAAAAAAGAGACACCACCTAGCGTTAATCCACTTCCAATACTAGCTATCCATATCTCGCCTGTCTGTTTAATCTGCTTCCCAGCTGCTGATAAGACAGCGACCAGCGGGAGCAAATTTAAAGATGTAAAGGTGAACGCAGTCGGCCAATTATGCTGGGTTGTCCAATCGAAACCTTTTAAATCAGCATTAAACCAAAAGAAAGTTATTAAAGTAACGGTTAAGCTGGTAATTAATATGGGCATGAGAAAGCTGTTTATGCCAGTTAGACCTTGTACCCCTCGAACAGCTACAATGAGAAGCAGAATACACATAAACAGGACCCCGGCTGAAAATGGAATATGAAAATATTCCAGGGCAGCGCCTCCACCAGCTATCATCACTCCAGTTGTTGTAAATAAATAAAAAACAATAATGATGTCATACCCTTTAGAAAGCCGAGGACCCATCAACTCAGCAAGAACCTCTGCATAATCATTTGTTTGATGATGGAAGCTTATGCTTAATACTACATGGCAGCTTGTTACAAATAGAAGAGTAAACAAAATAATAGCCAGTCCACTTTCATGACCAAAAAATTGCCATATTTCACGTCCTGAAGCATATCCTGCACCAATAGTCGTACCAATTATTAAAAACATCCATTTTAATCCATTGACTACCATTTGCTCTCTCCCTTTGTCTAGGCTCACCTTCTGCAAAGGCGAACGTATAGAAATTGAAAAAGGTTCCTATACTGGGACTAATATGAATAAGGAGAGACCAATATGCTTGGAAAAAAACCTGTTTCCTTACGAACTCCTTTTTCTTATCAAGTGCATACAGAAGAAAAAGGGGCAGCTTCCAGACTTGCCTCCAAATTAACCGAACAATTAGAAAATGTACCATCTTACCGTGACATTGTAGTAATTTGTATTGGTACGGATCGTTCCACTGGTGACTCTCTAGGGCCTATTATTGGTTCTAATTTAGAGAAGACCCCGCTTAAACGATTTTGTGTGTATGGAACCCTGGCTAAACCAGTCCATGCTGTTAATCTTGAGGAAACAATCGAAATGATTCAGCACTATCACCACCGCCCGTATGTAGTAGCTATTGATGCTTGCCTTGGCCGTTTAAAAAATGTCGGAAAGATAAATTTTTCTGAAGGACCGGTCATTCCTGGAGCTGCTATGAAAAAAAAGCTTCCTCACGTAGGAGATATGCATGTGACAGGAATTGTAAACGTGAGCGGAATGATGGAGTATTTTGTCTTACAAAATACTAGACTTCATACGGTGATGACCATGGCCGAATGTATTTCTCAAGGATTCGTATTAGCTGATAATAAATTAAAAATTAATTCAAGCTCAGTTGTAACAAACAAACCTTCTGATACTCCTATTCATTCCAAAGGATTATCCAAAATGGAATCTGCTTTCTCCATACAAGAGGAGAACAATAAATAACTGTCCCTTTATGTTGTTATACTATTGCACCAGCGACAACCACAGAAGGCAGCAAATTAGCAATTGAGCATACCTGCTAGTTTCAAGCCGATAGCAAGTATTATCACTCCCCTGGTAGCTGTCATTTCTGTTATAAACATGTCTACTAGCTCCTGGGGAACAACTTTATTATTTTCCACACCACTCGGTATTGGCGGTTTCTTTTATTCCTGTTTTTTGTTTATGAAGGAACTATTGCCTGTTAGCTGGCTAAATAGATAAATTTCGTACATTGTGATTAAGACGCAATCCGCTGTCTAATGCTTCTATTACAGCCATCAATCCTAAAACATATATTAAGGTGGCTGTCACGAAAGCTTTGGTAACTACCTTCTCCCTCCGTTTTCCAGTTTTATGTTGAATCTAACCACCTAATTGGTTTAAATAATCTTTAAGCGTTAGATGTTCTCCCATTCACCGCCAATGACCAGACTTCCTATTACAATAAGGAAATTGATTGCTCTCTAATACCATTGAACACCTAAAACCATGATTGAAAGTGCGATTGCCCTCCATAATTGTCGTTTTAATTCGATCTGGAATTTTTTTAAAATAACAGTCCTATTAAAGATCCAATAATGATTGCGAAACCATTAACAATTGTCCCTAATAAAAATTATTTCTCCTTTAAATCACTTTCTTTTAAGCCATATTCTTTTCACCAGCGTAAAAAAAGCCCCTCCCACGTGACTTTCCATTCAATTTTTATTCTTCTTTTTCCAACAGCTCTAGAATTCTCTCTAAATCATCCTCTGTTATAAATTCTATTTCAATTTTTCCCTTTCTTTTCCCTTTCTTTATGGAAACAGAAGTCCCGAAATAAGACCGTAATTCTTCTTCCTTCGACTTAATGAAAATAGAGGGCTTCGCTGGCTTCTCTTTTTGTTTTGTTTCACGTGAAACATTGTTTAATTGCTGGACTAATTCTTCTGTTTGGCGAACATTTAAAGATTGTTTTTCAATCTTATCCAACACTTCGCCAGCCTTCGTCTTATCTTTTAAGCCTAATAGAGTTCGGCCATGCCCCATTGAAATAGTTTTGTCGGCAATTTTATTCTGAACCTCTTTTGGCAGCTGCATTAAACGTAGATGGTTGGCAATATGAGGCCGGCTTTTTCCAAGCCGCTTCGATAACTCTTCTTGCGTAACCCCTAAATATTTAATTAATTTCTCATATGCTTTTGCTTCTTCTAAAGGATTCAAATTTTCCCGTTGCAAATTTTCAATTAGGGCCACTTCCATCATTTTTTCATCTGAAAAGTCTTTGGCGACAGCCGGGACAGTCTTTAAACCTGCTGCTCGGGCAGCTCTGTACCTTCGTTCTCCCGCTACAATCTCATAGCCTTTAATGCTTTTTCTTATGATAAGCGGCTGAAGTACCCCATGTTCTTCTATCGACTCTTTTAATTCTTTGATTGCCTCTTCTGTGAAAGACTTTCGAGGCTGATAAGGATTAGGACGCAGATCTTTTACTTTTACGTCCTTTATCACATTATCTTGTCCCTTTGTCTCATCAGGAAAGAAAGCATTTAATCCTCTGCCAAGTCCTTTACCCACCGGCAACCACTTCCTTTGCTAAATCTAAGTATACTTCTGCTCCCCTTGATTTTGCATCATACAAAATAATAGGGAGCCCGTGACTAGGTGCTTCTCCTAAACGTACATTTCTCGGAACAATCGTATTAAACACTTTTTCCCTGAAATATTTCTTTACTTCCTCAATAACTTGTAAGCCTAAATTGGTACGGGCGTCCAGCATTGTTAATACTACCCCTTCAATTGCTAGGTCTGTGTTTAAATGTTTCTGTACTAATCGAACCGTATTTAAAAGCTGGCTTAACCCTTCTAATGCGTAATATTCGCATTGCACAGGAATTAAGACCGAATCAGAAGCTGTTAAAGCATTAATCGTCAACAGCCCAAGCGATGGAGGACAGTCTATAATCATATAATCATATTCCTCATCTACTTCACTCAACGCTTTTTTCAGGCGGATTTCCCTGGAAATAGTCGGCACCAATTCTATTTCTGCCCCTGATAGTTGAATAGTGGAAGGTACCACATCCAAGTTTTCCACACTGGAATGTTTAATGACTTGACTGATTTCCGCATCCTCCACTAAAAGGTTGTAAACACATTCATCAACATCTCCCTTTTCAATACCGGCTCCGCTTGTTGCATTACCTTGAGGATCAATATCAACTAGCAATACTTTCTTTCCTATGTAAGCCAAACAAGCACTTATATTTACCGCAGTAGTAGTCTTCCCTACCCCGCCTTTTTGGTTGGCGATAGCAACTACTTTTGCCATCGGGACACCTACTTTCCTCTAGCTGCTAACCTTTTATTTATTTTGCTGTATAGTTTTTAAAAGTAAAAAATAAAGATTATGAATTGTTTCTTACTGTCTTTTATTCTATCACGTTTTCAGAAAAATTTTTTAAAGGTTTTTTCGACAACTTCCTCTGCTTTTTTCTTTTTAAAAAGTGATGTAGAACAAAATTGATATACGTCTTTTAATACTTATAAAAAATAATCTACCATTTTGTTATTGGTAGATTATTTCTTAGGAATTCGAATAGTAAATTGATAATATTCCTCATGATCTTCTTCATTCGTTTCAATATTCATGCCGCTTTTTGTCACCATATCAACTGATTGACGAATGGTGTTCATAGCAAGCCTTGTATCTTTGGAATAGTGTTTTCGTGTGGGCTTTTTCTTTTTTGGTTTTTCTTCTTTCCCTTGGGATTTTTTAATAAGTTCTTCGGTTTGTTTTACATTTAATTCATTTTCAATGACTTCATTTAATATTTTTTCTTGTTTTTCCGCATCTTTAATGGGAAGGAGCGCCCGTGCATGCCGCTCGGTTATTTTTCTTTCTTTCAATGCTTGTTGAGTATTTTCCGTTAGATGAAGGAGCCTCAATTTATTCGCCACAGTAGACTGGCCTTTTCCAAGACGCTGCGCCAGGCTTTCCTGTGTTAATCCGTGTAAGTCTAAAAGCTTGGCGTATGCTGCAGCTTCTTCAATAGCAGTTAATTCTTCTCGCTGTAGATTTTCTATAAGAGCCACGGAAGCCGTTTGAGTATCATTAAAATCTTTAATAATTGCTGGAATTTCTTCCATTTCAAGACTTATTGCTGCCCGCCAACGTCGCTCTCCTGCTATAATTTCATAATTGTTTTCCTGCTGGCGTACGGTGATTGGCTGCAACAGACCATGAGTGCGAATCGATTGTGCAAGCTCCGCAATCTTTTCCTCTTGAAAAATCGTACGCGGCTGAAATGGATTGGCAATAATATCGTCAACAGGGAGATACTTCACTTCCTCTTGAGGACGCTCTACTTTTTCTTCCTTTCCATCATCCTGGTCTCCAAGGCCAAACCACTTTTGAAGCGATTGCTTCATTGCCTGACACCACCTTACTAGAAACTACAATATATCATTTTCGCCACAATCGTGCGAAAACCTTCTTTGAAACTTTCCCTGTACCTCATCTTCATACATTTTACCACGCTCGTATCCTTTGTCTACCATACCCATCTGTTTATACTAGCGGTTTTTTTGAAGGTGTCCCAGGTTTTCGCGGATAAGATTTAGGAGTAGAATCAATTTTTTCCATACGAAGAATATACCTTTCACTCTTTTCATTAGGGAGGGTTAACGAATAGGAATCAAGCCATCTTCCGCCAATCATTCTGCAAGCTTTGCCTGCTTCTTCTTTTTCTTCTAACCCCGTCGAACCTTTCATTGCCAAAAAAGTTCCCCCTCTTTTTACAAACGGGAGGCACAGTTCTGTAAGCACAGACATCCGTGCTACTGCCCGGGCAATCGAAACATCATATTTTTCACGATGTGCAGAGATGTGTGCTACATCTTCCGCTCGTCCATGCAAAAAATCGACTTCCTGTAAGTCTAATTCTTCGGCCAAATGTTCGAGAAAAGTCATTCTTTTTTTCAATGAATCGACAATAACCACTTTAAGATGAGGAAAACATATTTTTATAGGTATGCTTGGAAAACCTGCGCCAGCACCAATATCTACTACATTTTTTACTTTTTGAAAGTTATGGGCAAACAATGCCGTTAAAGAATCATAAAAATGTTTTTCATATACCTCATCTTCATCCGTGATTCCGGTTAAATTCATCTTTTTATTCCAATCTACCAGCATACGGTAATATAAATCAAACTGCTTCTCCTGTTTCTCTGTAAGTTGTATGCCATCTTCTTGCAGCCAGCTTGCAAATTGATGCTTACTCATTAAATAAGCCACCTTTATATTTTACACTAACCACGTGTAAAAAGTTTTGTTGGTTTAACCGTTTAGTTGCTCACTCTTTTCTTGAAACCCATGGGTGTTTCAGCCGCGCACAATTTGTAAAAGGACATGTATCGTTCACCGTTAAAATTTTATGTAAGGTAAACAACTCCAGCGCCAACCCAAAGTATGAAAAAAGGTGCGCTGGAGCTGTTCTTATGCTTCAGCTGTTTTCGCAAGTCTTCCCTGTTCCAAATATACAAGCAGAATCGAAATATCAGATGGATTAACACCCGAAACTCTAGATGCCTGGCCTACTGAAAGAGGTCTAACTTCAGCAAGTTTTTGCTTTGCTTCCGTGGCTAGTCCGGATATTTGTTCGTAATCCAGGTTTTCCGGTATTTTCTTTTTCTCCATCTTTTTCATTCGCTCTACTTGTTCCAATTGTTTAGAAATATATCCTTCATATTTAATTTGAATCTCTACCTGTTCTCCGACATCTGGAGAGACTGATTCTTCTCCAGGAGCAAATGGAATGATATCGTCATAACCTAATTCCGGACGTTTAAGCAAGTTTGCAGCAGACACGGCTTCTTTCATCGGAGAAGATTGTTTTTCCTCTAGCAAACGCTGCAGCTCTTCGCTCGGTTTTATAATCGTTTTTTCCAATCGAGCTTTTTCTTTTGCAATCGACTCTTTTTTTCGGTTAAAACGTTCATAACGTTCTTCTGGAATTAAACCGATGTTATAACCGATATCTGTTAGGCGGAGATCAGCGTTATCGTGACGGAGAAGCAGGCGATATTCTGCTCGGGATGTTAACAAACGATATGGTTCGTTTGTTCCTTTTGTCACCAAATCATCAATCAAGACGCCAATGTAAGCATCTGAACGGTCAAGAATGACTCCATCTTTTCCTTGCGCTTTGCAAGCTGCATTTATTCCAGCCATGATGCCTTGGCCGGCTGCTTCTTCATATCCTGAAGTTCCATTAATTTGTCCGGCAGTAAATAGATTTTCTACTTTTTTCGTTTCAAGGGTCGGCCATAGCTGGGTCGGTACAATGGCATCATACTCGATTGCATAGCCGGGCCGCATCATTCGAACGTTCTCGAGCCCTGGAATCGTTTTTAACATTTTAAATTGTACATCCTCAGGCAAGCTGGTTGAAAGTCCCTGCACATAAACTTCTGACGTATTTCTTCCTTCTGGCTCAAGGAATATTTGGTGCTTTGGTTTATCATGAAAACGAACAATTTTATCCTCAATGGAAGGACAATAGCGCGGTCCTGTACCTTCGATCATACCGGAATACATTGGAGAACGTGTGAGATTTTCATTAATAATAGAATGTGTCACTTCTCCTGTATAAGTCAGCCAACAAGGCAGCTGATCTGTAATATATTTTGTCGTCTCATAAGAAAATGCCCGCGGTTTGTCGTCTCCAGGCTGAATTTCTGTTTTGTCATAATCAATACTGCTTCCATTAACTCGAGGTGGCGTTCCTGTTTTAAACCTCACCATTTCAAAGCCCAAAGACTTTAAACTATGAGAGAGATTGATGGATGGCTGCATATTGTTCGGGCCGCTCTCGTAGGCAAGATCCCCCAATATAATTTTGCCGCGCAAGTACGTTCCAGTAGTCACCACAACCGTTTTTGCATAATAAGATGCACCCGTGTTTGTAACGACCCCCTTACATACTCCATTTTCGACAATTAATTCTTCTACTAGTCCTTGACGAAGGAGAAGGTTTTCTTCTTCTTCTAATGTTTTTTTCATTTCATGCTGATATAAAAATTTATCTGCTTGGGCACGTAACGCGCGTACAGCTGGTCCTTTCCCTGTATTCAGCATCCTCATTTGAATATGCGTTTTATCAATGTTTTTAGCCATTTCACCGCCTAGCGCGTCAATTTCACGCACAACAATGCCTTTCGCCGGTCCGCCAACGGAAGGATTACATGGCATAAACGCTACGGCGTCCAGATTCAGCGTAAGCATTAAAGTTTTAGAACCCATTCTTGCCGCTGCAAGGCCTGCTTCTACACCAGCATGACCTGCGCCGATTACAATTACATCAAATTCGCCGCCTTCATAATGCATCACAATTACCTCCTTTTTTTCCTTTCTTTATTTTCCTAAACAAAATTGTGAAAAGAGCTGGTCAATTAGACTATCATGGACGTTTTCTCCGACAATTTCTCCTAACTGTTCCCAAGCTCGAGTAATATCTATTTGTACCATATCTACTGGAACTTCCATTTCAGCCGCTTCCAGAGCTTCTTCAATGGAGTTTTTCGCTTGATTTAATAATCCAATATGGCGAGCATTTGAAATATAACTTAAATCCGCTGTCTCAACGCCTTCTTCAAAAAACATACGCGAAATAGCCTGTTCTAGCTCTTCGATTCCTTCATCTTTTAATAAAGACGCAGCGATGAGAGGCCGGCCAGATGCAAGTTCTCTTATTCTGTCTTCGTCGACTTTTTTGGGAAGATCTGTTTTATTCATAATAATGACAGCATTTAATCCTTGAATGGCTTGAAAAAGAGCTTCGTCTTCTTTTGTCAATTCTTCGGCACTGTTTATGACCAATAAAATAAGTTCTGCTTCTGTCAAAACCTGGCGGGACCTTTCGACACCGATTTTTTCTACAATATCCTCCGTCTCACGAATACCAGCAGTATCAATAAGCCTAAGGGGTACTCCCCGCACATTCACGTACTCTTCCAGCACGTCGCGAGTCGTTCCTGGGACATCAGTAACGATCGCTTTATTTTCATGAACAAGACTGTTCATCAAAGATGACTTTCCAACATTAGGACGTCCAATAATCGCCGTAGCAAGCCCCTCTCGCAATATTTTACCTTGTTTGGCTGTTGCGAGCAGCTGATTTATTTCATCCCGTACTTCTTCTGCATGTTCTTTCAGCCTGTTTAATGTGACAGATTCTGCATCATACTCCGGGTAATCTATATTTACTTCGACATTGGCTACTGTTTCAAGCAGCTTTTGACGCAGCCGTCTCACTTTATCCGATAAACGTCCATTGACTTGTTTTAATGCAACGTTCATGGCCCGGTCTGTCTTGGCGCGTATAAGATCCATCACTCCTTCTGCTTGAGAAAGATCAATACGGCCATTCAAAAACGCACGCTTAGTGAATTCTCCTGGTTCAGCTAATCTTGCTCCGCTGCTAAGGACCAGATCGAGCACTTTATTGACAGATACCAGTCCGCCATGGCAATTTATTTCTACGACATCTTCTCTTGTGAACGTCTTAGGAGCCCGAAGGACGGATACCATCACTTCTTCCACTGTTTCCTCCGTTTCCGGGTTTATGAGATGTCCATAATGAATGGTGTGAGTATCTGCTTCCTTTAAAGAAGCTTTTCCTTTGTATATTCTATCTGCAATGGACAAGGCTTCATCCCCGCTCAACCGTACAATAGCAATAGCCCCTTCTCCAGATGGAGTTGATATGGCAGCAATCGTATCAAATTCCATCCTTCTTCACCTCCTTTATTTAGCTTTCTTACATTTATATTAACAAGTATAAACAACAATGGAATTTTATAAAAATGGAGGACGTTTCCCTAACTTAATAGAATACCACATCGAAATCATTTGAGAAAGACTTGAAGTATCCACATGTGGATAACTTATATTATAGTTTTTCCTTCTGATTATCAACAGGAAGAATAAAACATTTTTTGCTTAGAAATCCAAGTTTTCTATTTATTTTGTCGTTCACGTACAAGTGCTTTGTCCATGGGCCAATGGTAAATATAAAAACACCAAACTGTACCTTGCAAACAAAAAAAGCATTCACTTTTTTCTGGTGGTAAACCAGATAGCGAATGCTTCCTTTTTATTTATATCTTAGGACTCAGTAAAATTCGGGAAAATAATTTTAAACTATGAATGAGGAGTTATTACGACATAACGTCGAGGTTCAGTTCCATCCGAGTGAGTTTCTACTCCGTCTTTTTCTTGAAGAACTGCATGAATGATTTTTCTTTCCCGTGCGTTCATTGGTTCGAGTATTACTTTTTCGCCTGTACGCCGTGCTTTTGCAGCCAAACGTTCAGCAAGCAGCTCTAAAGCTTCCTGTCTGCGTTCTCTATAATTTTCTGCATCCAGTACAATACGTGCGTAACGATCGGAGTGGCGATTAGCTACTAAATTCACAAGATATTGAAGGGAATCTAATGTCTTTCCTCTTTTTCCGATCATAACCCCAAGATCTTCTCCAGATAAGGATATTTCTGTTTCTCTTCCTCGCTTATTAACTTCCACCTCTACATTTACTCGCATATCACGAATCACCTTTTGAAGAAACTGAACAGATTCCTCTATGGGATCGGGTTTTACTGAAGCCTCTAACACCGCAGGCTTGGTCCCTATCAGACCTAAAAACCCTTTTGAAGGTTCCTCAATTACTTTATAATCAATTTCCTCTTTATTTGCTGCGCCGAGCTTTTGTAAAGCCTCGTTTATCGCTTCCTCAATTGTTTTTCCCGAAACTTTTACTGTTTTCACTTTTTCTTCGCTCCCCCCGCTTTAGCTTCTGCTTTTTCATCTGCTCGTTTTCTTGCTCCAGGTCCAGTAATAAAATACGTTTGAGCAATCATAAACAAGTTACCAATAACCCAGTACAGGGCTAGGGCTGAAGGGAAAAAGAACGCAAACCCTGTAATCATAAAGGGCATCATATACATAAGAATTTTCATTTGCGGGTTATCAGAAACCATCATCATTTTTTGTTGAATAAACGTTGTTATCCCAGCAATTAACGGAAGAATATAATCCGGCTGGCCTAATTCAAACCATAAGAAATGATGTCCCTCTATTTCTCTTGTACGCATAATTGCATGATAAAAAGCAATTAAAATCGGCATTTGAATGAATATAGGAAAACACCCGGCAAGCGGGTTTATATTCTGTTCCTGGAAAAGTTTCATGGTTTCCTGCTGAAGTTTTTGCTGAGTCTGCTGATCCTTAGCACTATATTTTTCTCTTAACTTCTGCATTTCCGGCTGAAGTTCCTGCATAGCGCGTGCACTTTTTGTCTGTTTAATCATCAATGGCAAGATAATAATTCGCAAAATTATAGTAACGACAACAATAGACAGTCCATAATTTTCACCTGCTGATTCAGCAATCGTGACAATTAACCAGTGAAGAGGAAAAACAAAAAAGGAATTCCATATCCCTTCACTATCCTCAGTTATAGGCTTGTCAGTATCAAGACAGCCCGTCAATAATGTCACCAGAAAAACCAGCATTACTGTCAGACCTATTTTCTTGTACACAAGAGTTTCCTCCTTGGTAATATTAGCAACCGAAAAAAGCGCATGACAGCGCTGACATTGCTTACACAAAATTACTTTGACCACATTATATTTTAGCGGAGAATAGACAAGAAATAAAGAAAACAATTCGATTTCTAAAAAAGTACTTATAAAAAATTGGCTGCAGCTGTCAAACTCGCAGCATTAATGTTTTTTATTCGGTTTATTTAGTACTCCAGCTACTCCCATCACGTGCTTAAAACTTTTTTTAATTTCGTCATAGGACATAGTGATAACTGGTTTTCTTGCGATAATAATATAGTCATTTTCTCCTTTGAGTTGATCTCCTATATCTCTTAATACTTCTCGTAAATGTCTTTTAATCCGATTTCTTGTTACAGCGTTCCCCATCTTTTTACTAACAGTCAAACCAGCTCTAAAATGAGGCTGATCTGGTTTGTGCAGAACATACACTACAAATTGACGGTTCGCATATGAGGTGCCTTTCTCAAAAATTCGACTGAATTCATGATTTTTTTTGATTCGGTATTCCTTTTTCAACTTCTGCCCCTCCGTGAACCTTATTAATAAGAACTTGCTTGCCCGCAAAAGCTGCTGCCTTTCTATGTAAACCGCTCCTTATAGTGGAAAAAAGACCACTGTAAATTCAGTGGTCTTAAGCAGATAATACTTTTCTTCCTTTACGGCGGCGGTTTTTAAGAACATGACGACCGTTTTTTGTACTCATCCGCGCACGAAAGCCGTGTACTTTTTTACGTTTACGATTATTAGGCTTAAAAGTTGGTTTACCCATTTTATCTTGCACCTCCCTGAGGACATTCATCTATTTATGGACATTCCCGTAAATTATATAGATGTTTTCTTCTTATTGTCAAGATTCTTCTTTAATAAACAATGCTTTTTTCTTGGTATATATTTTTCAATTTTTACCCCTGTGGATAATTACAAGAGAGCGAACAGTCATTTTTCGACAAGATTATCTACAACTTACACACATAATATAGTGGTGTGGACAAAAGCAACACACAAGTTATTGATTATGTGGATAACCTTCGCAAATGCCGTTGTCACTCGGTTTTTTTTTTGGTATGATGTATTTGTTTTTATTCTGGATAACTTATTCCTACTGCCTTTTTATCCACAGTTGTTAATAACCGTGTGGATAATTTTCCACACCCCTAGAACGGATCTATCCACACCATTGTTGATAATGTGCATACTCCGTTTTTCTACTATAATGTTATTAATCAAGTAGTTATGCAGGATACTGGGGATAAATATTAATCTGTTCCCCTTATAGACAATCTACTCAACATGCCGTTGATCTGAAGGCTTCCTTCTTCCATCTAGAAAGAATTGGAGGCCTTTCTTGTCCTTTAAAAGTATTAGGGAACGGAAAACATTACGGACGAAAAGGAGGGGTCGACTTTTGGAGAATATTAAAGATTTATGGAATCAAACGTTAGAAGTTATGCGGAAAAAAGTTAGTAAACCCAGCTTTGAAACGTGGCTGAAGTCTACTAAAGCTTCGGAACTTCACGAAAATACCATAATCATTACAGCTCCTAATGAATTTGCGAGAGACTGGCTGGAAAATCGTTATTCTGGACTTATTTCTGATACTTTGCAAGATATTACTGGAGCTGAATTACAAGTAAAATTTATTATCCCTGATACTGGGGAAGAAAATGACATTTCCATAGAACAAGAAGTTAAAAAGATGCCGGCTGGTTCAGATAATCAAACAGACGAAGTTCCAAAAAGTATGCTTAATGATAAATATACTTTTAATACTTTTGTCATTGGTTCAGGAAACCGCTTTGCCCATGCAGCCTCGCTTGCAGTCGCTGAGGCACCAGCTAAAGCATATAACCCGCTTTTTATTTATGGAGGAGTCGGATTAGGGAAAACTCATTTGATGCATGCTATAGGCCACTATGTAATAGATCATAACCCGGAAGCTCGGGTAGTATACCTCTCCTCAGAGAAATTTACAAACGAATTTATTAACTCTATTAGAGATAATAAAGCGGTCAATTTTCGCAATAAATATCGAAGTGTTGATGTTCTTTTGATAGATGATATTCAATTCTTAGCTGGAAAAGAACAAACACAAGAAGAATTTTTTCATACTTTTAATGCTTTACATGAAGAAAGCAAACAAATTGTTATTTCCAGTGACCGTCCTCCAAAAGAGATTCCAACATTAGAAGACAGACTGCGTTCACGCTTTGAATGGGGCTTAATTACTGATATTACTCCGCCTGATTTAGAAACAAGAATTGCTATTTTACGAAAAAAAGCAAAAGCAGAAAAACTGGATATTCCAAATGAAGTCATGCTCTATATTGCAAATCAAATCGACACAAATATCCGTGAATTAGAAGGCGCATTAATCCGAGTAGTTGCTTATTCCTCTCTTATTAATCAAGATATGAATGCTGATCTTGCTGCAGAAGCATTAAAAGATATCATTCCAAGTTCCAAGCCTAAAAAAATTACCATCCCAGATATTCAGCAAATAGTGGCTGAACAATTCAGCATTCAGGTTCAGGAACTAAAAGCAAAAAAGCGAACGAAAACGATTGCTTTCCCGCGCCAGATCGCTATGTACTTATCAAGGGAGATGACGGAATCCTCTTTGCCAAAAATCGGTGAAGAATTTGGTGGGAGAGACCATACCACTGTAATCCATGCGCATGAAAAAATTTCAAAGATGCTTCATTCAGATACAGATCTGCAAAATCAGCTTCAAGAAATTATCGACAAGTTAAAAACATGATGTGTAAAAAACACAGAGGTTGTACACAGATTATCCACATGTAAATAACTCCGTTTTGAAGGATAATTCGCCATTTATCCACACAGTGCACAGCCTCTATTACTATTACGACTAATTATTTATTAATTAATATATATAAAGGGAGATGTAGTATGCATTTTGTCATTCAGAATGAACAATTCGTTCATAGTGTACAGCACGTTAATAAAGCTGTATCTTCCAGAACAACCATACCTATTCTTACAGGAATAAAGATAGAAGCTTCTTCAGAAGGGGTTACATTAACAGGCAGTGATTCTGACATATCTATTGAATCGTTTATCCCTGCTGCTGATGAAGAAAGAGAATACGTAGAAATAAAAGAAGAAGGCAGTATTGTTTTGCAAGCACGTTTTTTTGCTGATATTGTTAAAAAGCTGCCAGGAGAAGAAATAGAAGTTATCGTTCAAGATCAGTTTGCTACAACGTTACGTTCCGGCAGTGTTGTATTTAATTTAAACGGACTAGACCCAGAAGAATACCCGCGGCTTCCAAAGTTAGACGAAAGCCGATCTTTCAGTCTGCCTCAAAATTTATTGAGAGATATGATTAGGCAAACGGTATTTGCCGTGTCCACTCAGGAAACACGACCGGTGTTGACAGGTGTAAACCTTGAGAGTGAGGGAGGACAATTAACCTGTACTGCAACAGACAGCCACCGCTTAGCTATGAGAAAAGCTTCAATGGAATCAAACTCGGAAAACCTTGAACTTTCGAACATAGTGATTCCGGGGAAAAGTCTGAATGAATTAAGCAAAATTTTAGAAGATACAGATGAACTTGTAGAAGTAGTAGTAACAGACAGTCAGGTCTTATTTAAATTTAAATACCTGCTTTTCTTTTCCAGACTGCTTGAAGGAAAATATCCAGTAACTAAGAATATGATTCCTGAACAATCAAAAACCCAAATGGAACTATCTGTAAAAGAATTACTGCAATCACTTGAAAGAGCGTTACTTCTTTCCAAAGAAGCAAAAAACAATGTTATTAATTTAAAAACGTTAGAGGGAGATGAATTAGAAATTACTTCTATTTCATCAGAAGTAGGAAAAGTAACAGAGAAAATAACCTGCAGAGCTTTAGAAGGGGAAGAAATACGTATATCCTTCAATGGCAAAAACATTATGGATGCGTTAAAAGTAATTGATAGTGAAATGGTGCATATTATGTTTACCGGGGCAATGAGCCCATTTATCCTGCGTCCGACTGATCATAATCAAATGCTTCATCTGTTTTCTCCTGTACGTACTTATTAAGAAAAAGTTTAGGGCGGACTGCGATCTGGAAAAATATAACACAGTCCCTGGGGATTAAAGTAAACCCGGGGGCTTTCTTTCTCTTCTGAAACAGGAATTTGATGGTACTTCAGGTTTTCTTCTTTGTTCCTATTGGCGTTAGGCGTATAGTTTAGTAAAATATATAATGTATTCATATGTCGTTCGAAGGATAAATTTTCAACCTATTAAGTATGGAACGGAATTTACGGTCGATGTTGCAGGCACAGGAGGGATAAATATGAGCCAATCCATTGAGATAGAAACGGAGTATATTACTCTAGGGCAGCTTTTAAAAGAAACGGGCGTTATTGATAGCGGCGGTATGGCAAAGTGGTTTTTGTCTGAGCATGAAGTCCTTGTGAATCAGGAACCGGAACAGCGGCGCGGTAAAAAGCTATACCATGGTGACGAAATAAAAATTGAAGGAGCCGGTACTTTTATGGTTTCTTCAAAGTAAGAGGGATCTTCTTGTATATTAATGCGCTCCGTCTTAAGCAATTTCGAAATTACAGCCAAATAGAACTTAACGTAGAGAATAAAGTTAATGTCATCTTAGGAGAAAACGCTCAAGGTAAAACAAATTTAATGGAAGCTGTCTATGTGCTTGCCTTTGCTAAATCACATCGAACGTCCAAGGATAAAGAATTAATTGAATGGAATGAAGATTTTGCCCGTATAGAAGCTGATATTACTAAAAAGAACCACTCTCTATCTCTAGAAGTAATTGTTTCTTCTAAAGGGAAAAAAACAAAAGTAAATGGACTTGAACAAAAAAAATTAAGTGAATTTATTGGTTCTTGCAATGTTGTGATGTTTGCACCGGAGGATCTTAATCTTGTTAAAGGCGGACCGCGTATGCGGCGCCGTTTTATTGATATGGAAATTGGGCAGATCAGCGCTGTATACCTTCATGATCTTACTATTTATCAGCGTATCTTAAAGCAAAGGAATCAACTTTTAAAAAGTATGTTTCCTGTACCGGCCCAGGAGCAGGAAGTCATGCTTGATGTTTTAACTGATCAATTGTCTCAAGCTGCAGCAAAAGTGATAAAAAGAAGATTTTCTTTTCTCGAAATGCTGCAAACATGGGCAAAAGATATCCATCGGCAAATTACAAGAGAAAAAGAAGACTTAGTCATCACATACGTTCCCGCATCACAGGTATCAGAAGACATGGATTTGTCGAAGATAGAAGAAAGAGTAAATTACAAGTTAAGAGAGGACAGACAAAATGAAATTCGCCGCGGGGTTACGTTAAGCGGACCACACAGGGATGAATTGTCTCTTCTCATTAATAATAAAGAAGTACAAACATTTGGGTCGCAAGGCCAGCAGCGAACCGCTGCACTTTCTTTGAAACTCGCAGAGATCGAATTAATACACGATAATATCGGGGAGTACCCGATTTTATTATTGGACGATGTCCTTTCTGAATTGGATCACTACCGGCAGTCTCATCTGTTAAATACCATTCAAGGGAAAGTTCAAACATTTGTAACAACGACCAGTGCAGATGGAATAGAACACGAAACATTGAAACAAGCCTCCACGTTTTATGTGGATGAAGGTACAGTGAAGCAAAAGAAATGAGGTGGAAGCGATGTTTATTCATTTAGGCGGAGACACAGTTATCCGGTCTAAAGATGTTGTGGCCATACTTGATCAAGATACCCATGATTCTTCAAGTATAACAAGACAATTTTTATCCTCTCAGGAAAACAGTGACGTAGTAGAAATTTCAAAAGAGCTGACAAAGTCTGTAGTCGTAACGATAGATAGAGTTTATTTATCTCCTATTTCTTCTTTAACGCTAAGACGGCGGGCACAAGTAGTGTCAGAATTTGAAGATTTCAGTGAAGAAGTTGGGGAAAATGCCGAAACGTAAGGTTTTTTACACTTTTTATTGTTAAGTTTAAGAGCCCGGCAGGTCCAGGTTATATAACTTATCGCGGCTGAACAGGTTACGAAAGCTTTTCTCATTAGTCTGTCTTATGTTCAAACGGAACATGTATGGAAGTGAAGGTGAATAGAATTGTCAATAGAACAACACTCATACGATGAAAGTCAAATTCAAGTGTTAGAGGGGCTAGAAGCTGTACGCAAACGGCCTGGAATGTATATCGGTTCTACCAGCGGGCGCGGCCTTCATCATTTGGTTTGGGAAATCGTAGATAACAGTATTGACGAAGCCATGGGCGGTTATTGCGATTATATTTATATAACCGTAGAAAAAGATAACAGCATTACAGTCCAAGATAATGGACGCGGTATTCCTGTCGGTATTCAGGAGAAAATGGGAAGACCAGCTGTTGAAGTTATCATGACCGTACTGCATGCAGGCGGTAAATTTGGCGGCGGAGGCTATAAAGTATCCGGCGGCCTGCATGGTGTAGGGGCTTCTGTAGTGAACGCTCTTTCTGAAATGTTAGAAGTCGAAGTACATCGTGATGGCGAAATTTATTATCAAAACTATGAACGCGGTGTCCCTCAACAAGATCTGCAGGTCATTGGCAAGACAGACAAACACGGAACTAAAATTCATTTTAAACCGGATCCTGAAATTTTCAGAGAAACCGGAGAGTTTGATTATGATACACTTGCTACTCGATTAAGAGAGCTTGCTTTTTTAAATAAAGGGTTACACATTATTTTTGATGATAAACGCGATGAAGAAATTGAACCGGTAGAGTATTATTATGAAGGCGGCATTGCCTCTTTTGTTGAGTATTTAAACCGGCAGAAAGAAGCTCTTCATGAACCGCCAATATTTATAGAAAGTGAAAAAGACGGAATTCAAGTAGAAATAGCGGTTCAATACAATTCAAGTTTTACAAGCAACATCTATTCTTTTGCTAATAATATTAATACACACGAAGGCGGAACCCATGAATCCGGCTTTAAAACAGGTTTAACTCGTGCTATTAATGATTACGCGAGAAAGCACAATTTATTCAAAGAAAATGACCCTAACCTTGTAGGAGACGATGTTAGGGAAGGGTTAACCGCTATTATTTCGGTTAAAATTCCAGACCCGCAGTTTGAAGGACAAACAAAAACAAAACTAGGAAACAGTGAAGCAAGAACTATCACAGACTCGCTGTTTAGTGAAAATTTTTCAAGGTTTTTATCTGAAAATCCTGATACTGCGAAAAACATTGTAGAAAAAGGTCTTATGGCATCGCGTGCAAGAGAAGCAGCCAAGAAAGCAAGAGAACTAACGCGTAGAAAAAATGCATTAGAAGTAAGTTCCTTGCCAGGTAAGTTAGCAGATTGTTCTTCCAGGGATGCATCCATCAGTGAGATATATATTGTCGAAGGTGATTCTGCCGGCGGCTCTGCAAAGCAGGGAAGAGACCGTCACTTTCAAGCCATTCTGCCGCTGCGCGGTAAGATTATTAACGTTGAAAAAGCACGGCTGGATAAGATACTTGCTAACAATGAAATTCGTTCTATCATTACAGCATTAGGTTCTGGTATTGGAGACGAATTTGATATAGAAAAAGCCAGGTACCATAAAATCTTCATTATGACAGATGCTGATGTAGATGGTGCTCATATTCGAACGTTAATTTTAACTTTTTTCTATCGGTATATGCGGCCTTTGATTGAAAAAGGATATGTTTATATTGCACAGCCGCCTTTATACAAAATACAGCAGGGAAAAACAGTTCGGTACGCATATGTAGAGAAAGAGCTGGAAGAAATTCTTGCGGAACTTCCGTCTCAGCCTAAACCAGGCTACCAAAGGTATAAAGGACTCGGTGAAATGAATCCTTCTCAACTTTGGGAAACGACAATGGATCCTGAAACAAGAACGGTACTACAGGTTACGCTTGAAGATGCTATGAAAGCAGATGAAATCTTTGAGACCCTAATGGGAGACCGTGTAGAACCACGAAGGGATTTTATTCAAGAAAATGCTCACTACGTAAAGAATTTAGATGTGTAAAGACAGCAGGCGCCTGTAATAGCCATTCAGGGCGCTTCCGCTTTTCTTATCACAGCTCCATAATTTTGGGAGGTTGCAGGAATGGCAGAGAATGAATCAAGAGTCACAGAAATAAATATTGGCCAGGAGATGCGTACATCTTTTTTGGATTACGCGATGAGTGTCATTGTCAGCCGGGCGCTTCCGGATGTGAGGGACGGCCTTAAACCCGTACATCGCCGCATACTGTATGCGATGAATGAGCTTGGTATGACACCAGACAAGCCTTACAGAAAGTCAGCTCGTATTGTCGGTGATGTTATTGGTAAGTACCATCCGCATGGTGATTCTGCTGTGTATGAAACAATGGTTAGGATGGCACAGGATTTCAGCTACCGAAAAATGTTAGTAGACGGCCACGGAAATTTTGGATCTGTAGACGGAGATGCTGCAGCAGCAATGCGTTACACTGAAGCAAAAATGTCCAAAATTTCTATGGAAATGGTCCGAGACATTAATAAGGATACAATTGATTACCAAGATAACTACGATGGAAATGAGAAAGAACCAATCGTGCTGCCAGCAAGATTTCCAAATTTACTAGTTAATGGGGCAGCGGGAATTGCTGTGGGAATGGCTACTAATATTCCTCCACATCAGCTTGGAGAGGTAATTGACGGTGTACTAGAGCTGAGTAAAAATCCGGAAATGACAGTGCCTGAATTAATGGAATATATTCTAGGTCCTGATTTTCCAACCGGAGCTTTAATTCTTGGACGTTCTGGAATTAAAAAAGCTTATCAAACAGGACGGGGCTCAATTATTATACGTGCTAATGCTTATATTGATGAAAACAAAAATGGAAAACAATCAATTATTGTCGATGAATTGCCATATCAAGTCAATAAAGCACGTTTAATAGA
The DNA here is from genome assembly GCF_041949975.1 of Alteribacillus sp. JSM 102045. Taxonomy (NCBI): domain Bacteria; kingdom Bacillati; phylum Bacillota; class Bacilli; order Caryophanales; family Bacillaceae; genus Alteribacillus; species Alteribacillus sp. JSM 102045. The sequence continues at coordinate 123,087 of NZ_JBHFQG010000007.1, forward strand.
AAAAATAGCAGAACTGGTAAGAGACAAAAAAATTGAGGGCATTACCGATTTACGCGATGAATCAGACAGAAATGGTATGAGAATCGTTATAGAAGTCCGTAAAGATGCTAACGCCAACGTACTGCTAAATAATTTATATAAACAAACAGCTCTTCAAACAAGCTTTGGAATTAATATGCTCGCTTTAGTGGACGGCCGGCCGCAAGTACTAAATCTTAAAGAATGCTTAAACCATTACCTTGAACATCAAAAAGAGGTAATTAAACGGCGTACTGCATTCGAATTAAGAAAGGCAGAAGCGAGAGCTCATATTCTAGAAGGATTACGGGTAGCTTTAGATCATTTGGATGAAGTGATCGAGCTGATTCGCGGGTCGGAAACGACGGATATCGCAAGAAACGGGCTGATGGAGAAATTTTCTCTTAGCCATGATCAGGCTCAGGCTATTTTAGATATGCGTCTGCAGCGACTAACAGGTTTAGAGAGAGATAAAATTGAACAGGAATACAAAGACCTGGTGGAGAGGATTAAAGAACTTAAAGCCATTTTAGACAGTGAAGAACGGGTTCTCGAGATCATTCGAGAAGAACTGGGAGAGTTAAAAGAAAGATTTAATGACGAACGCAGAACGGTTATTACAGCAGGCGAAAATCAAATTGAAGACGAAGACTTAATCCCTCGTCAAAATGTAGTCATTACTATTTCCCATCAAGGTTACTTGAAACGGATGCCTATTGATACCTATCGCAGCCAAAGAAGAGGAGGCCGCGGGATCCAGGGTATGGGCACCAATGACGATGATTTTGTCGAACACTTATTTACGACAAGTTCTCACCAGACGATTCTCTTTTTCACAAACAAGGGAAAAGTATACCGGTTAAAAGCCTATGAAATTCCTGAACTAAAACGGACAGCAAAAGGAATTCCGATTATTAATCTACTTCAAATAGAAAAAGATGAATACATTAGCACGGTAATCCCTATTGAAGAATTTTCGGATGATGCATACCTGTTCTTTTTAACAAAAAGAGGTATTGCAAAACGAACAGTACTATCAGCCTTTTCAAATATTCGTAAAGGCGGCCTGTTTGCCATTAATGTCCGAGAGAATGATGAACTGCATGGGGTCCGTTTAACCCATGGTGATGAAAGCCTGATTATTGGTACCAAATCTGGTATGGCTATTCATTTTAATGAAAAAGATGTAAGGTTCATGGGCCGTACTGCCACCGGTGTGAAAGCTATTTCATTAGATCAGGATGATGAAGTCGTTGGAATGGATATCACCTCTGAAGACAAAGATGTGCTCATGGTTACTAGTAAAGGGTTTGGAAAACGTACACCAATTGAAGAATTTAAAGTCCAAAACCGCGGCGGAAAAGGCCTTAAAGCGTGTAACTTAACAGAACGTAATGGAGACCTTGTTTCTATGCGTTGTATTTCAGAGGATTATGATATTATGATTATGACCATTCATGGGGTTTTAATAAGAATGCAAACCCAGGAAATATCTAGACTGGGCCGCTATGCTCAAGGGGTCAAATTAATCCGCCTTTCTGAAGGAGAAGAAGTTTCTACTGTAGCACCAGTAGAAACACCGGAAGAAGAGTCAGATAATGAAACAAACAGCCAAAACGAAAAACTATCAGAAGAAGCTCCGCCTTCTAATTCTAAAGAAGAAACTAATTCTGACGAATAATATCAACCTTCGGCTTTTATGGCCGGAGGTTTTTTATAGGAAAAAAGTTTATAAACCAATAGTCCTTGTTGTATAATGAAAGCATTAAGGAATTATTCAGATGTTCATTTTTTTTCACTGTTAGAAAAGTCGGCAAGTTTTTTTAAGCTGGTTACCTTTAAAGGGCGATAAACCGAGTGTTTCTTAAAGGGGAAGAGGAAGAATATGAAGGTACAAAGCCACCAATTAAAAGAAGGCTGTATACTCGATGTTTACGCAGTCACTTCTCATCCTGTTGTAAGAAAAAAGACTGTGCTAAATGCAGACCACTTAAAAGTTTTAGAAGTGTTTTTTATACAAGAAGTAAGTATAGAAAAAACTTTAATAGATAGCAGCCCTTTTTATCCGACTGTTCAAGAAGAAGAAGAGCAAGAAACTCACACATTTACTATAGATGAACTGAAAACATTTCTAGATCATTACTTAGAAGCGGTGCAATCATATAAGAGGTTATTTCAATCCTGGCTGGTGGAACAAAAGTAGAAACGGGTGAAGTAAGAAAGCTCTCCTCCCCGCTTGTTAATAAAATGATGGAAGAACCTAATAAAGTGTTAATGCTGCACCACTATAGCACTAGAGAAAATTATCTATATTCATCATGCAATTGCTACCGGGTTGTTAGCCGTATACTTAGCCAAAAAGCAGCATTTCCCAAAAAAATTATGGCAACGGGCAGGAGTTGCAGGGCTCTATGTGATGCTGGAATGGCAAGACTTCCAGCATCTATATTAAACAGTAAAGGTCATTTATCAGAAGAAAATTATGTGGAAGTGAAAAATCACCCTTATTACTCTTATAAAATGTTAAAAGAGACAAAGTCTGTTTCCGATCACGTGCTGAATGCTTCATTACAGCATCATGAAAGAGAAGATGGAAGCGGGTATCCCTTAGAAGTAAAAGGGGACAAGATACATAAAGTGAGCGTGAGCCGGGTAATTGCGGTTGCTGATGTCTATCACGCGATGACAAGTGAACGGTATTACAGAAAAAACAATCTTCATATAAAGTTATTGATAAAATGTCAAAAGAGCAATTCGGAAAACTTCACCCTAAAACTGTTCAAATATTTCTATTGGAACCAAAGTACGTTTAAGTAATGGAGAATCAGGAGAAATCATTTATATTGACAAAAAGTATCCAGCTGCTCGATTGGTACGCTTGCAAGATAAAAATAAAGTCATTCAAATAACAGCAAAAGAAGGACCATTTATTGAAGAGGTAGTGTCTAATTGAAAAACGGTTTAAAAAGGGAAGGAATGGACCCTTCGGCTGCCGTTAAATATGTTTTAATAAAAGGATAATCTTCAGAGTATTGCAATGAGATTAACTCTCCCCACCATTCTCCCTCATATCTGCAAATCATGCTCAAATTATATAACAGTAAATAATGTACACACAGTTTCGGAAGAAGGCGGTCATGAGCAGAACGCAATGGAGGCAAAAATAGCTGGTTATTATTTTCTAAAAAAAGAGATTTTTGATGCTCAGTTAATTTATTTATTTTCAAACTAACAGAAGTATCATTAACCTGTTTAATCCCCTGCAGTTGGATACCCATATTTTCAAGGGTATTTGAGAAAGATTTAATATCTTCCTGATAAATAGGCTGTGGTGTTTCTATCATTAAATATGAATTGTTTATATCAATTCGGGGAAGGTCCCCTGTTCCTTTGACTTTACAATATAGGGGGAGTATTTCCTCTATCAGCAAAAGCAATTCGCTCATTTTCCATTTTTCTCCGGTTGAATGTTTCATGTGAAACATAAATTGAGAAAAGTGAGGAAAAAAACCTTTTTTTTGAATTTTAATTTCGTCATCGAGAAAGGTATATCCTTTCTTTTTTCTTTTTCTTGAAGTTACTCCGTGAGCAAGAACTTCAACAGTGGAAGGATAACTGGGGTCTACAATTAACACCAGCCCTTTTAACAGATGAGTAAGTCCATAAAAAAGAAGAAGCGGTTTAACCAATAACGAAGAATGTATACCTTCTATCCAATAATTTCTTCCTATCAGCCATTCATAATGAAAGATGGAGGCATTTTGATAACTCCATTCATAAGCTTCTTTTTTTAAATCCGGCCGAAGCAGATATGTTTCTAAAAGCCATCGGCGCAGTACTTCTTGTGATTCGTAAGGAGAGAAATATGAAAAAAGTGCAGTATCGTTATTATTCACAATAAATGAGCACCTCCCTTTCATATTGTATTAGACGCTTCCAACTAATGCTGAGACTCTAATGCACGGTCTTCTATATTTAACAACCATTTGTAATGTAACAAGGGAAAAGGAAGCTAGTGTTAGAGTGAAAATTCTAAAGAAAAAAGGAATGTATTTTTCGGAATGTTTAAACTTATTCCATTTACTCGTGCCATTCCAAAAAAAATGATAAGATATTAGAAAATCTCAGGAATAAAGACGCACTAAAAGCTTACATAAAAAATCTGTGAGTTTAGTTTGAGCAGCAGACTGTTAATTTATGATGGAATGACCATCAGAGAAGTATTAATTATTCTCGGCTGTTTAGTTTAAACATAAAGAAAGGATGAGATAACTGTGAGAGAAGACAAGTTTGCAAAAGAAGGCCTGACATTTGATGACGTACTGCTGGTCCCAGATCGTTCTGATATCCACCCGAGGGATGTCTCAGTAAAAACAACTCTTTCAGAGAAATTAAAATTAAATATTCCAATTATTAGTGCTGGAATGGATACGGTAACAGAAGCATCATTAGCTATTGCAATTGCCCGTGAAGGCGGCCTTGGTATTATCCATAAAAATATGTCGATTGAAGATCAAGCCGAAATGGTAGATCAGGTTAAACGTTCAGAAAGCGGCGTAATAACTGATCCTTTCTTTCTAACTCCCGATCGGCAAGTATTTGATGCGGAACATTTAATGAGCAAGTATCGCATTTCAGGAGTGCCTATTGTTGATCATGAGCAAAAATTAGTCGGTATTTTAACCAATAGAGATTTGCGTTTTATTGAAGATTATTCAATTAGAATAGAAGAGGTTATGACAAGCTCTAATCTGGTTACTGCTCCTGTTGGTACTACTTTGCAAGAAGCAGAGAGTATCCTTCAAGAACACAAAATTGAAAAACTGCCGCTCGTGGAAAAAGATCAAACCTTAAAGGGTCTTATTACTATTAAAGACATTGAGAAGGTCATTGAATTTCCTCATTCTGCAAAAGATGAACATGGTCGTTTATTAGCAGGTGCAGCAGTAGGTGTTACAAACGATGCATTAAAGCGTGTCGAAGCGCTGATAAATGCAGAAGTAGATGTAATCGTTATTGATACGGCACATGGTCATTCTCAAGGTGTTTTGGATAAAGTAAGAGAAATTAGAGACGCTTACCCTTCACTAACCCTTATCGCAGGGAATGTAGCGACTGCTGAAGGTACAAAAGATCTTATTGAAGCAGGAGCAGATGTTGTGAAAGTTGGTATTGGACCCGGTTCTATTTGTACCACACGAGTGGTTGCAGGCGTAGGGGTGCCGCAAATCACAGCTGTATATGATTGTGCCCGTGAAGCTAGTAAACACGACATACCAATTATTGCAGACGGAGGCATAAAGTACTCCGGAGATATTGTGAAAGCATTAGCAGCAGGCGGACATGCCGTGATGCTCGGCAGTATTTTAGCCGGTGTTACTGAAAGTCCAGGAGAAACAGAAATTTATCAAGGCAGACAGTTTAAAGTTTATCGCGGCATGGGTTCCATGGGAGCTATGGAGCAAGGAAGTAAAGACCGTTATTTCCAGGAAAATAATCAAAAATTAGTCCCTGAAGGTATTGAAGGAAGAATCCCTTATAAAGGCCCGCTTTCTGATACTTTGCATCAATTAATCGGGGGTATCCGAGCCGGCATGGGTTACTGCGGAACAGCAACTATCCATGATCTAAGGAAAAATGCACGATTTACCCGTATTACAAATGCAGGGTTAAGGGAAAGTCACCCGCACGATGTTCAAATAACAAAAGAAGCTCCTAACTATAACTTATAAGACCCGCCTATAATTAGGATCTGCCTCAATAAGGTGTTTCTGTTTATGAATTGGCTGTTACCTCTCAATAAGAGAGAGCCCAGAAAAAAACCTTGTTGAGGCAGTTTTTTCTTTTCCCGGGAAATATTTAATTAACAGGAAATAGGTCTCATGACTATCTATTTTTTTACTTATTCCTGTGATAAAATATCGATTGTGCAAGTAGACCGTGGAGGTGCAAGATTTTGAAAAAAATGAAATGGATAAAAACAAGTATTGCTGCGTTTTTAAGCTTAGGCCTTCTATTTGGTGGGGATAAGGTTGTTTCAGGCCAAGAACCAGATCTAGAAGCAGATTCAGCTATTTTAGTGGAAGCAGAAACCGGGAAAATAGTATATGAAGACAATATAGATTTAATTTTACCACCGGCGAGTATGACAAAAATTATGTCAGAGTACCTCGTACATGAAGCTGTAAACAATGGAGACATTGCCTGGGATGAGGAAGTGGAAATTAGTGATAACGTACGGCAGCTATCGCTTGATACGACGCTTTCCAACGTGCCGCTTCGACAGGATGAGACGTACACTGTTCAAGAGTTGTATGAAGCATTGGCGATTTATTCTGCAAACGCAGCTACTGTAGCTCTGGCAGAACACATAGCTGGGTCAGAGAGTAATTTTGTGGATATGATGAACGAAAAAGCAGAAGAATTAGAAATGAAAGAATATGAGTTTGTCAATTCAACGGGCCTTAATAATAAATCAATGAACGGTGCTCACCCAGATGGAACAGAAGCGGATGCTGAAAATATGATGTCAGCTCGAGCAACCGCTATACTTACTTACCATTTATTGAAAGATTATCCAGAAGTACTCGATACGGTAAGTATTAATGAAAAAACATTCAAAGAAGACACTGAAGATTACATAGAAATGCAAAATTGGAATTGGATGCTTCCAGATGGACCAATGCCTTATGAAGGTGTAGATGGATTGAAAACAGGTTTTACTGATCTGGCCGGGAACGCATTTACTGGAACTGCCGAAAAAGACGGACTTCGTTATATTTCTGTAGTAATGCGAACCGCTTCAAGACAAGCCCGTTTTGAAGAAACCGCTAAATTGCTAGATTATGGTTTTGATAATTATTCCTTTGAAGAATTAGTGGCAGAGGGAGATCATTTTAAAGATCAAAATACCGTTCCTGTTACTAAAGGAAAAGAAAATGAAGTTTCAGTTTCTGCAGGTGATTCATTGTCTGTGTTAGTTGAAGAAGGAGAATCAGAAAATGTGAAGGCAGTTGTGTCGTTAGATGAAGAATTACTTGATGAAGACGGACAGTTAGAAGCTCCCGTAGAAGCCGGCGAAGTAGTTGGTACCGTTACGGTGGAAGATGAAGGAAATAATTATTTACAAGAAACCATGGCAGATCACAACCAAGTACCATTGGTTGTAGACAAAGATGTTGAAAAAGCAGGATGGCTGGCCCTGACTGCTCGCAGTATCGGCAGCTTTTTTGGTAATGTTTGGGACAATGCTGCAAGTTTTATGAGAGGTTTGTTTTAAACACACAGGCAATATCTTAAAAAGGCCTGCTCACTACCGCCGAAAGCGGAAAGAAAAAGTTCAGTACTTTATTCTCGGTAAAGGTAGTGTTACAATAAATAGCATAATAAAATCAATCTGTTTGCTCATGATTAGTATTACCCATATGTTAGCAAACAAATCATATATTTTAGGACAATAGCGGGAGGAATTAGAAGATGGCAGATAGAGGAACAGATAGAGTAAAACGTGGAATGGCAGAAATGCAAAAAGGCGGCGTCATCATGGACGTGGTGAATGCAGAACAAGCAAAGATTGCAGAAGAAGCTGGCGCTGTAGCGGTTATGGCGCTAGAGCGGGTACCGGCAGATATTAGGGCAGCTGGCGGAGTAGCTCGGATGGCTGACCCGACAATCGTAGAGGAAGTAATGAATGCTGTATCCATCCCTGTTATGGCTAAAGCACGTATTGGTCATATTGTGGAGGCGAGAGTTTTAGAAGCTCTTGGGGTAGACTATATTGATGAAAGTGAAGTATTAACTCCCGCAGATGAGGTTTATCATCTAGATAAAAGCGAATATACCGTACCTTTCGTATGCGGTGCGCGTGATTTGGGCGAAGCCCTTCGACGCGTTGGGGAAGGTGCTTCTATGCTCCGAACAAAAGGAGAACCTGGGACAGGCAACATCGTAGAAGCTGTTCGTCATATGAGAATGGTGCAATCTCAAGTGAAAAAGGTTACTGGGTTGTCAAAGGATGAACTCATGACAGAAGCGAAAAACTTGGGAGCCCCTTATGGATTGCTGCTTGAAATTAAAGAAAATGGAAGATTGCCTGTAGTGAACTTTGCTGCTGGCGGTGTCGCAACTCCATCTGATGCGGCGCTTATGATGCAGTTAGGTGCAGACGGCGTATTCGTAGGTTCGGGTATTTTCAAATCAGATGAACCAGATAAATTTGCACGTGCAATTGTAGAAGCAACGACTCATTATGAAGATTATGAATTGATTGGGCGTTTATCCAAAGGTCTCGGCACTGCGATGAAAGGTATGGAAATTTCTAATCTCGAACCTTCTGAACGTATGCAGGACCGCGGCTGGTAAAATCTACCCTCATCGTATCTTTTATCGTATATATGTGAAGGAGGGTTCCCATGATAAAAATAGGAGTACTAGCGCTGCAGGGAGCTGTTCGTGAACACGTGAAATCTTTACAAGCACCCGATGTAGAGGTCAAGGTAGTAAAGCGTGTGGAGCAGCTGGCCGAACTTGATGGTTTAGTTTTTCCCGGCGGAGAAAGTACCACCATGCGCCGTTTAGTTGGTAAATATGGATTTTTTGAGCCGTTGCAGCAGTTTGCTGAAGCAGGAAAACCTGTTTTCGGCACGTGTGCCGGGTTAATTTTAATGGCTGAAGATATTAAAGGCGAACCTCGAGGCTATCTTCAATTAATGGATATGGAAGTTCAGCGAAATGCTTTTGGCCGCCAACGGGAAAGTTTTGAAACAAAGCTTTTTGTCAAAGATGTAGGTGAAGAAGTCGAAGCAGTATTTATTCGTGCGCCGCTTATTACTGGTGTAGGAAAAGAAGTGGATGTTCTTTCTGAATATGAAGGAGAGATTGTAGCTGCAAGACAAAGTCATTTACTAGCTTGTTCATTTCATCCAGAATTAACAGAGGATGCGCGTTTCCATCAATATTTTGTACAAATGGTTAGAGAATCAAAAGAAACAACTGCTGATTCAATGGCAGTGACATAAAAAAAGCATGGAAGGGCATTAGTAATTGCATTTCTGATACCCAGAGAGCCGGTGGTTGGTGTGAACCGGCTGCAGAATGTAATGAATCCCGCTCTGAGTAAGAGAGTGAAAAGAAGTAGTTCTCTTCGTTTTATCCGCGTTACTGGGTTCAAAGAGGCAGGGATAATATCCATTTATCTTTGCAATTTGGGTGGCAACGCGGGCTATTCCCGTCCCTTTTGAATAAGGGGCGGGTTTTTTCACGCCAGATGCGAATCTTATGATCAAGCGCGCATTTGCAGACGTTATGCTCTAACTAAATCAACTTTTACTTAAATTATTATTACAATCGAAAAGTTTAGCTGAAGGAGGTTTTTATATGCTAGATGTAAAAAGACTTCGAAATAACTTTGACGAAGTAAAACAAAAGCTAGACAAACGAGGAGAAAATGTAAGTGAAATCGACAAATTTCAAGAACTAGATGAAAAACGAAGAACTCTTATCCAAAAAACAGAAGAATTGAAACAGCGAAGAAATACAGTTTCTCAAGAAGTAGCAAAGCTTAAAAGAGAAAAGAAAGATGCCGATCACTTAATAAAAGAAACAAAAGAAGTTTCTGCCAACATTAAAGCGTTTGATGAAGAATTAAAGGAAGTGGAAGATAAGCTGAACACCCTCATACTTCGCATTCCAAATATTCCTCATGAAAGTGTCCCATATGGAGAAGATGAGACGGATAACGAGGAAATTCGTAAATGGGGAAATATACCTTTTTTTCCTTTTGAGACAAAAGCACATTGGGACCTTGCCGATGAATTACAAATGATGGATTTTGAAAGAGGATCAAAAGTAACAGGCAGCCGATTTGTATTTTATAAAGGTGCTGGAGCAAGATTAGAACGTGCTTTGATTAATTTTATGATGGATTTGCATGAAGAAGAGCATGGCTATGAGGAGCTTCTTCCTCCTTACATGGTGAACCGTGATAGTATGACAGGAACAGGGCAGTTACCTAAGTTTGAAGAAGATGCATTTAAAATTAGAGAAGAAGATTACTTTTTGATTCCTACAGCCGAAGTTCCAGTGACGAATCTGTATCGCGATGAAATTTTAAAAGCAGAAGACCTGCCGCTGGCCTATGCTGCTTACAGTGCTTGTTTTCGTTCAGAGGCTGGTTCAGCAGGAAGGGATACCCGAGGTTTAATTCGTCAGCATCAATTTAATAAAGTAGAGCTTGTACGTTTTGTAAAACCGGAAGATTCTTATGATGAATTAGAAAAATTAACAGGACACGCGGAAAAAGTTCTTCAGCTTTTAGAACTCCCATATCGTGTTATGAATATGTGCAGCGGGGACCTTGGCTTTACTGCTGCTAAAAAGTACGATATTGAAGTGTGGCTGCCAAGTTATGAAGGTTATAAAGAAATTTCTTCCTGCAGTAATTTCGAAGATTTCCAAGCGCGCCGTGCTAATATACGATTTAAACGTGATCAAAAATCCAAAACAGAATTTGTTCATACGTTGAATGGTTCAGGTTTGGCTGTGGGAAGAACAGTGGCAGCCATTATGGAAAATTATCAGCAAGAAGATGGAAGCATTCAAATTCCACACGTCCTACGGGTATATATGGGTAACAAAGAATATATCACAAAGAAATAAAAAGAAGAGAAAGAAGGCGGATTTTCATAATTGCCTTCTTTTTTTGTCAAAAATATTGAATTGAAAGCGCTACCAATATATGATTCAAATGAATGATAATTTATTCTGTAAATACTTATAGAGAATAATATATCAAAAAGATTCCAAAAAAACAGAAAACTATATTGCAATATTGGAAACAATTACTTATAATAACCTTAATTATAGGTTTTTCTACGAATTCATAAAGAAAGATACTATAGTCCTGTTTTTTTCGTAACGTGAAGACGAAAATATTTATTAAATAGTAAATGAAAAGAAGTGAAGTGTATGAAAACTTTAGACCAAACTGATCTTTTAATTTTGGGGTACCTTCAGGAAAATGGGAAACGTTCTTATAGTGAAATAGCCCGCTTTCTTGATGTTAGTGAAGGTACAGTACGTTCGCGGATTAATAAAATGTTAAACAACAATGTTTTCGAGTTTATCATTCATACGAATCCAAACAAAGTTGGGCTGCAGGTCCAGGCAATCATAGGCTTATCTACAAAACTTGGAAAGCAGGAGAAAATTGCTGAATGCTTACAATCTTATTCTGAAGTACGTTTTATTGGCGCGTTTTCAGGAAAACACGATTTGATTATACAAGCTTATTTCAGAAATAATGAGGATTTAGTTAACTTTGTTAACGATGAACTTTCTCAGATTGACGGAATTTTGAATGCGGATGTAAATGTGGAATTAAAACAATATAAAGATTCGTTTTCTTATATACTCCCTTAAACATCGATTGAAAAATCTTGACATCTTGACACTAAACATAAGCGGGGTGGGTGCATGACAAGTGAAACGCTGCTGGATGTGAAGGGGTTAAAAACTTATTTTTCTCTTGAAAGTAATAAAACGGCTAAAGCAGTCGATGGAGTCGACTTTGACATACATAAAGGTGAAACTGTAGCTTTAGTCGGAGAATCAGGGAGCGGTAAAAGTATTACTGCGATGTCAATTATGCGGCTTATACCCGAACCACCGGGAAAAATTGTAGAAGGGTCCATGAAGCTGGAGGGGAAAGAATTACTTCAACTTTCTCATAAACAGATGAATAAAGTACGGGGCAATGAGATTGGAATGATATTTCAAGAACCCCTTACTTCCTTAAACCCTGTATTTACAGTAGGGATGCAAATAGCTGAACCGTTACGAAAACATAAAAAAATGAAGAAAAAAGAAGCATATAAAAAAGCTGTCGAGCTATTAAAAATGGTAGGTTTTCCAAATGCAGAACAAACAGTAAATGAGTATCCTCATCAACTATCCGGAGGAATGAGGCAAAGGGTAGTTATTGCTATTGCCATGGCTTGTAACCCTAAACTGCTGATTGCGGATGAACCGACTACCGCTCTTGATGTTACCATTCAAGCTCAAATTCTTGATCTGATGAAAGAATTAAAAGAACAAACTAATTCAGCCATTCTTATGATTACCCACGATCTGGGAGTGGTAGCTGAAATGGCCGATAAGATTATGGTGATGTACGGAGGTCAGATCATCGAAAAAGCTACAGTAAAAGAATTGTTCAATAATCCGAAGCATCCTTATACGGTGGGACTTTTAGCAAGTATGCCGAGAATAGAAGATGAAAAAGAAAGATTGGAATCTATTCAAGGAACAGTGCCGCCTTCTCATTCTTTCCCGGAAGGGTGTCGTTTTGCACCAAGGTGTAAGCATGCTATGGATGCTTGTACAAAAGCAGTGCCGGAACTAATAGAAAGTGAGAATAACCACAAGGTGCGATGTATTTTGTATAACGGGGAGGAGGTCATAATTCATGACAGTCATCAATGAATCCAAAGAAGCGCAAGATAACCTTCTTACCCCGCAGCAGCCAAAAGAAAAATTACTAGAAGTGAAAAACTTAAAAAAGTTTTTTCCTGTGAAAGGCGGTATTTTAAAAAGAACTATTGGCCACGTAAAGGCTGTTGATGATGTATCTTTGAGCGTTTATCAAGGTGAAACACTAGGGGTCGTTGGGGAATCAGGATCAGGAAAATCAACACTTGGCCGTTTAATATTAAAACTGCTTGATCCTACAGAAGGTCAAATTGTTTTTAATGGAAATGATATAACGAGCTATTCCCAACGAAAAGTACGTCCTCATCGAAAGGATATGCAGATGATCTTTCAAGATCCATACGGTTCACTAAATCCGAGAATGAGCGTAGGGGAATTAATTGAGGAACCAATGATGCTGCATGATCGTTTGACGAAAAAAGAACGCCAGAACAGGGTTATTGAGCTTCTTGACACGGTAGGTCTTGGCGGAGAGGCACGGTTTAAGTATCCGCACGAATTTTCAGGAGGACAGCGCCAGAGAATTGGAATCGCACGTGCGCTTTCTACACGCCCTAAATTTATTATTGGTGATGAACCTGTTTCTGCATTGGATGTGTCTGTTCAGTCACAAGTACTCAATTTAATGGATGATTTGCAAAAGGAATTTAATCTCACATACTTATTTATTGCACATGATTTAAGCGTTGTTAAACATATTAGTGACCGGGTTGCAGTTATGTATTTAGGGAGAATAGCAGAAGTTGCTCCGAAACATTCGTTGTATAAGCAGCCGCTTCATCCTTATACGAAAGCACTTATTTCCGCTGTTCCGGACCCAGATGTGAATAGAAAGAGGGAAAAAATTAAGCTCGAAGGAGATATGCCAAGTCCGTCGAATCCTCCTGCTGGCTGTCCTTTTCATACCAGGTGTCCTGAAGCGCATGAAAGATGCCGTTCTGAACGCCCTGAATTAACAAATATGGGCAATGAACATTATGTTGCCTGTCATCTCTATACAGAATCTTATAAAACCAATACGTAAAAATTTGCATTCTCACAGGGAGGTGAAGCCAGCTTTGTAGTTGGTTGCTGCGTTTAAAACGATTCCAAAATATTTAGGGGGGAACAAAAAGTGAAGAAGAAAAGTTTTCTGTTTTTCTTAATGGTACTTCTTTCCTTCGGGTTTATTCTTGCTGCTTGCAGCGGCGGAGATGAACCGACAGAAGGCGAGGAGACAGACACTGCTGAAGGGGAAGACGTAACGGAAGAAGGAGAAGAGTCAGCCGGGGAACCACAAGATGGAGGTATGATTACAGCTGCCATGTATTCTGCACCAGGCGGACAGTTTAATCCTATATTCTATGAAGATGCATATGAAGCGAATATTCTAGATTTTACACATGAATCCTTAGTTGCTCAGGATGAGAATCTGGAGTTTATTCCAGAATTAGCTCATGATTGGGAGTTCAATGACGATCAAACTGAACTTACTTATTTCCTTGAAGAAGGCGTTACCTGGCATGATGGAGAAGAGTTTACGGCGGACGATGTAGTATTCACCTTTACATCAATTGCTGACCCGGAATACGTAAATTCTGGAGGAGTGCGAACTGATTATGTTAATAAACTTGTTGGTTATGAAGAATACGCTGCCGGGGAAGCAGATGAACTAGAAGGTGTACAATCAGAAGATGATTATACCGTGACGTTTACCTTTGAAGAACCTAATGTGACAGCTCTTTATAACACTAGTTTTCCGATTATTCCAGAACATGTTTTTGCTGATGTAGCTGTAGAAGATATGCCTGAGAATTCTGCTTCTATTAATGCGGGTGAAGTGGTTGGCACAGGGCCCTTCCAGCTTACTGATATGCAAGAGGGGGAACAGTATGTTTTAGAGAAACATGAAGATTATTGGAAAGGGGAACCTCACTTAGATGGAATACAATGGCAGGTTATTGACCAGGAAATAATGACAGGAATGTTTGAAAACGGTGAACTTGATTTGGTAAAAGATCCAGGCGGGGTGCCAAAAGCTGACATCGAAACAGTAGAGCAGATGGATCACATTACGATGTTTGAACAGCAGGATCTAGGTTATCAACTCCTTGGTTTTAGACATAATAGAGGACCTAATGACTCCGTCACTGATACAGATACATGGGAACCAAATGAAAAAGTACAGGATAAACAACTTCGTCAGGCAATTGCTCATGCTATAAATCGTGAAGGAATTATTGAAGGATTGCTTTATGGCAGCGGTGAAGTATTGAACGCGCCATTCCCGGAAGCGTCCTGGGCATTTGATCCGGATGCGGTCCATCAATATGAGTATAGTGAAGAAAAAGCAAATGAACTCTTAGATGAAGCAGGTTATGAAGATACAAATGGAGATGGATTCCGTGAGAATCCAGATGGAGAAGAGTTTGTATTAAATCTTGATTATCCAACTGGAAATAAAGTACGGGAGCGAAGTGCGCCGGTCATTCAAGAGAATCTTGAAGCAGTAGGGTTGAAAGTAGATCTTCGAAATCCACGGGAAGCTGCTGCACACTTTGAAGAATTAGAAAAAAATGATACAGATTGGGACATGTATCTGGCAGGATGGAGTCTTGCTTCTGGAGATCCAGATCCTAACGGCATTCACGGTTCTGAATCGGCATATAACTATTTGCGCTGGGATAATGAAGAAAGCGACCAGCTTATCCAAGAAGCAATGCAGGCACCGGAAGCTTTTGAATTAGATTACCGTAAAGAAAAATACTCTGAATGGGCAGAGTTATTCTCAGAAGAGCTTCCAGAGATTCCGCTTTATTCTGAAAATCATGTGTTTGCACACAACAGCAGTTTGCATGGCATTACGAAAAAACCTCATACCATAGTGGATGATTCTCACGAATGGTGGTTGGAACAAGAATAAAATGAATGTGGAATTGCCAGGAGCGTTTCGGAAGCACCATGCCATCCGCCCCTGAACTATATGGATTTAGGAAAATTTTAGTCTCTGATTGAAATTTTTCTAAGTCCAATATGTTTTTGATACCTTTTCAGGAAAGTAGGAGGAGAAGAAAACATGTATAAATATGTCATACGCAGGATCCTACTTTTTATCCCTATGTTAATTGCTGTTTCCTTCATTGTATTCATGCTTGCCTATTTCGCCCCAGGTGATCCACTGACAGGCGAAAATATAGATCCGACGGTGGACGCCGAAGTGTTTGAACAACGAAGAGAAGCATTAGGGTTAAATGATCCACTTCATATTCAATACTTAAATTGGCTCGGTTCGGTGGCTAAAGGTGAATTAGGAGACTCTATTAACTATAATGGCCGCACGGTTGAAGGGCTGATTATGTCTAGAATAGACAACACTATATACTTATCTGTTTTTTCTTTATTTATTACTATAATAGTTGCTTTGCCTATTGGTATTTACTCTGCTAGAAAGCCTTATTCTCTTTTAGACTATGGCACCACCACATTTGCTTTTTTAGGGCTTGCTACTCCTAACTTTTTTGCTGGTTTATTGCTTATTTATCTTTTTGCATTTCAGCTGGGGTGGTTTCCATCACAAGGATCTATTTCAAATGTTGGATTAAGCGGTTTTGAGTATTTTATCGATAAAATAAGACATCTGATTTTACCGGGGATCACGCTCGGATTAGCCAGCACAGCTATTTATATGAGGTACATGCGGAGTGAAATGCTTGATGTGATGGGAAGCGATTTTATTCGAACGGCAAAAGCTAAAGGAATGGGAGATAGAAGTGTATTATACAAGCATACGCTTCGTAATGCCCTTATTCCAATTATTACTTTGCTTGGATTTGAGTTTGGGATGCTATTAAGCGGAGCGGTCATAACAGAAGCTGTATTCAATTACCCTGGTCTCGGTACTTTGTTTCTAGAATCAATCGTCAACCGGGATTACCCCGTCATCATGGGGATAAACCTAATTCTCTCGGTAACCATTTTAATTGGGAATCTATTGGCTGATATATTTTATGCCGTGGTAGATCCGAGAATTAGATACGATTAAGGGGGGAAGGTTATGGAAACGATACAGACAGCAGCTCCTGCTAAACTACAAAAGGGACACAGCCCCTTCAAGCTGGCCATGAAACGATTTATTAAAAATAAACTTGCTATAGCAGGAATTATTATTCTTTTGTTTTTTACATTAATTGCAATTTTTGCACCTTTTTTAACCACCCATGATCCTACTAAATCAGATTTGTTAAATGTGATGGCTGAGCCTAATGCTGAAAACTGGCTGGGCACAGATAGTTCAGGAAGAGATAATTTTGCGCGGCTTGTTTATGGTTCTCGGGTTACGCTTATCATTGGATTTATGTCAATGATCTGTATCATTGTTGTAGGGGTAATTTTAGGATCGCTTGCCGGGTATTATGGCGGCATTGTTGACGGTATTATTATGCGTGCTGCCGATGTTGTTTTAACGCTGCCATTTCTTTTATTTGTTTTAACTGTTATTGCGATTATTCAAGATATAACCATCACTTTATTTGTTATAGTTATTGCGGCAACTAATTGGCCGAATATCACAAGGATTTTACGAGGCACATTTTTATCATTAAGGGAAAAGGAATTTATTTTAAGCGCACGGTCGGTAGGATGTTCTGATTGGCGTATTATTACTAAACACTTTTTACCAAATGCTATTGGCCCTATTATAGTGAACGCAACAATTATGATGGCGACCATGATCATTCTTGAATCTGCCCTTAGCTTTGTTGGTTTCGGAATTCCGCAGCCAACCCCTACTTGGGGAAATATGGTAAATGAGGCTAGAAGTATGAGGGTGCTGACAGGAGCTCCCGAGGCCTGGGTTCCGCCGGGTATGGCTATATTATTAACTGTGCTTGCAATTAATTTTATTGGTGACGGCCTTCGTGATGCCTTTGACCCCAAAAGCAGTAAGCGGTAAGGAGTATTACAATCAATGGAGGGAGCTGCCTCTAATAGCAAGGAGTGCAGTTCCCTCTATCCTGTATACAGTGTTAAAATGGTGTCAGTATTCTCAGTATGGAAAAACATAAGTGGTCCGCCGTTTCTACAGGATGATTTTAATAAAGAAGGCTTTGCCATTAGAAATTTAACCCGATTAGAACATCTATTCAAATTTTTTTTGGAAATATGCTTGCTTCGTTTTTAGCTTTGTGCTAGTATATTCTTTGTCAGCAAAAAAATACATATTTCACACGGAGGAGTACCCAAGTCTGGCTGAAGGGAGCGGTCTTGAAAACCGCCAGGGGCTTCACGGCCCGCGGGGGTTCGAATCCCTCCTCCTCCGCCATATTACTTAATCGTTGATTTGACGCTACTTACAGGTTTCATTAACGGTAAGCAATAGCGAGATATGAGCGAAAAGTGCTAAACGGTTTAGGGCGAAAACAGCTAGCGTACATTGCCCGCAATTAAAAATTCGTTTCGCATTTTGAGCAATCAGTTACCGACATTCAGCGGCACATTACCGCAATACATATACGATTCAATCCGCCCCTCTAGGCGTAATCTAGGGGGGTTTTTTCGTGTCTAAATTCCCGGATAAACGAACAGGGCGCAAGACTATAACCATGCGGCAGCCTGTTGCGAGAAAAAGAGCTGTGCATACGTTAGACGACGCTTTTAAGTTTGTCATGAGCGTTAAGCGAGCGAACAATTTGAAGCCGCGGACATTAAAGGACTATGAGGTATACATGGGCTATTTTCGCGAATGGGTAGACGAGAATTACGGCAAAGACCTGCCAGTCGATCAAATCGACATTGACCTATTGAGTGAGTACGTCGTTTGGTGTTCGAAAGAAAAAGAGTACTACGGCGGCCACCCATTCAGAGAGCGCATGAACAAAGGTAAACGAGGCCTATCACCTGTAAGCGTCAATGTACGCATCAGATTGCTTCGGGCGTTCTTTAGGACGTTGTACAAGGAAGGCGTTATAAAAAGCAATCCTACGGCCAATCTGTCGCTAATGAGGACGGATGACGACACCGTACAGCCCTTAACGAAAGACGAGATAAAACGGCTACTAAAAGCACCCGATCAGCGTTACTTTGCGCAATTCCGGGATTATAACGTTATTACGCTTATGCTGGATACCGGCATGAGGATAAACGAAATATGTTCTCTTAAAGTACATGACGTGGACTTAGCTGCCAAGCGCATCATACTGCCGGCTGTCTATAACAAAAACTGAAAAAGCCGCGTTATGCCTATATCGAACAAAACGGCTAACCTACTAGCGCAACTGATAGAAGAAACGCAACTTAATTTCGATACCGAGGCCGTATTTACAACTAATTACGGCGAGCCGGTGAATGAGAAAACGATACAGAAGGTTCTGACAAAATACGCAAAAAAGGCCGGCATTGAAAAGCGAGTCACGCCGCACGTCCTCCGGCATTGCTTTGCTAAGTTTGCGTCGTTAAACGGTATGGACGTGTTCACTATTCAGCGCATGTTGGGACACGCGGATATTTCGACCACGCGCAAGTATGTACAAATGACCGATGACGACGTTATAAACCAGCACGATAAACATAGCCCAATTTCGTTCTTATAAAAAATAAAAAGGAGCGCGTACGAACACACAAAGGAGTCATACACACTCGTTACTAGTCATTTCGAGTATATCGAAAAAAGAGCAAAAAGCAAATTCTGCACGTATGCCCTTTTAACCGAATGCATGTTCGTGTTTTAGGCGCTCCAATACCGGGAGTGAATAAACATGTTAATCAACAAGTTAAGCAACGCCACGCCGGAAGACTACCGCAAGCTATCACCTTTTAAAACCGTCGATCAGCTTAACGAGGCGATACAAGCGCACCTATACGCCCACAGCCACGAATTGAGTAAGTCAGCCATTGCGGTATTTAAGTTAATCAAGAATGACGCGGCCAAGTACAGAGGCGTTGCGTTCATAAAATATGACAATATAGCGGAGGCTTGCAGCGTATCTTATGCGACTGTTAAACGTGCCATGAGAACGTTAAAGAAATGCGGCATTGTTGACGTTTACCGGACAACGCGTACCAAAGGCGAGGTAAAGGGCGGATATGGACATAATGTCATCGTTATAAAGCCGGCTGACCTATCGTCTGACCCGTCGCGGTTAAACCATCGCAAAGAGGCAGAGGATACCGACATACCAAACGATCAGCAGGCGGAAACAGGCGGGGAAGCTGTACCTAGTGAAGCTGATACCAATAAAGATATTATAAATAATACATCTTGCGATTCGTCTAGCCGCCCATATAGTCGTTTTAAAAAGGCGATCAGACAGTTTATTGACGCTAAACAACGCACAATAAGCCGGTTATATGGCGGTATCTTGCGCAAACGAAATACTTAAAGCTAGGCGGATATGAAGAGGCGGATCTATTAGATACGGCCTGTCGTGCGCTGTCTGTTACGTTCCAGGCGACAAAGAGGCGTAAGATACGGAATATACCGGGATACTATAACGGAGTGTTATCGCAAATGTATGACCGTATGTATGAGACGGAAATTATCGGGCTTGCCGGGCTGGAAGCGGAATAGGTAACGGATTTCCAATTAACTGGAAAAAACGGCCCAAAATGATACAACATATGTATTTATATTTTTTTTATTATTACGTGGAATAGAATACCGTTACTAACGCTTATAACGACTATACTTACGTACTATCCGACTATACCGTAATGACCGTCTATACTGCTGTACTATCGGTACTGTACGTACTAGACTAGGCTAGGCGCAAGCTATTGGGGCAGTGTTGAGCGTTATTATATGGCGGCAGGTAAACGGAAGGCCGGGCGGGGCGGATGAATGGGCGCAAACAATCCGATTTAACCGTTATTGTTGCGTAATAGGCAACGGGTAGTTAGGCGGTAAGCAGGCGGAGCAGGCCGGTAGGTGAGCGCTGGACAGGGGCGCATAGGTACGTGGGGCAGTCCGTTTACGTCTGCGAGAAGGGGCGCACTTAAAGACCGTCCGAAAAAAGCGGGGGTCAGGCTTCGGTCAGTTACGTCATAATATGCACGATTCTATGCAATATTGCGCCGATCACACCGAAAAGGGAGCGTTGATTTACCGCGGTATACAGCGTGCATAAAATAACCGGCCCTACCCTGCGTATTAATAACGACTGTAACCGTTGATACATAGAGATTATTTGCGGTGTTGAGACGTAACAAAAGCCAAGAACGTTACATCTTTAATGCGTAAAAATGAATGTTTTATTCATCGAAAAAGAACGCGAACAGGCGGAAAGGTACGGCAGCCAGCGGGGAAGGCCAAACCCCCCAAAGCCTATACCCGGATATGCGGTGAGATTGCGCTTTACAAAAACCGCGCGGTGAGAATAAACGCAGGGGTCGGAAATTACCGCCCCGGAAAATTTTTCTTGCACACCCGACCTATTTGCGCTAATATAAAATGTAACAAAACGTAATAGAACGTTACATATTACGCAGGGAGGCGTTACTATGCCGAATGAAGTGAACGCGATCAAGTCGAAACGTGACCGCAATAAAATGAAGTCCGCATTACATGGCCGGAATAGGTTACTATTTACGGTGGGCGTATCACTAGGCATGCGTATATCCGATCTATTAACGTTAAAGGTCGGAGATTTACGCGGGAAAGATACGCTCATTATTAACGAAGGAAAGACCGACAAGAAACGCCGTATCAAATTAAACGCGACTATTCGTAAAGAGGTTGCGCAATTAAAAGGTGTCCGCGATGACGAGTATTTATTTCGTAGCGCAAAAGGTGATAATAGGCCGATTAGCCGAGTACAAGCGTACCGTATCCTTAATGCGGCGGCTGAAAGAGCGGGAATTGCCGATAAGATAGGTGGAATAGGTACACACACTTTGCGGAAGACACACGGCTGGATTCTCCACGAAAACGGCGTTGATATTACACGTATACAGGCGATGCTTAACCATTCCAGCCCTGCTATTACTTTGCAATATATCGGCATTACCCAGGACGAAATTGACGACGCATACGAGGCAATAGAAATATGATAACGTTAATGGTAAAATGGTTATGCGCTCTCCTTTAACATTAGGTGCGAGGTCGGAACTTTGCCTAATGTTACAAGGAAGGGCGGGGAGTTTATGGGAGCGTTCGAAGTATTGGTACTCCTTTTTGCGGGCGGTAACTTTCTTTTAAAATTGATTGATACCGTCTTAAAACTCGATGAATAACATAATCCTTGAAAGACGGGCATAAGCTCGTCTTTTTATTGCCCTGAAATGGAAAAATATAGTATATTAGTAAAAAAGTAACGAATGGGAGAGGATTATATGGAACTTGATATCGTTCAAAGGTTATCTAATACTGCTAGTTGCTATGATAAGACATTTATACAAATAATAGAAAAAGAGTTGAAAGAAAACGAGGAGGAGGTAACAAGTCTAGAATTTAATGAAGACAACAAACATAAAGTGATAGCTATTAAAGATAACAATATTCTAATTTTTTCCTATCAAGAAGAAGATAGAGTTCACTCAAGTGTCACTAGACCTATAAGATTAAAAAAACAAATTATTCCTAGAGAAAGAATTGCTAAAATTGAGATTACTTATAATTATACCCGGTTGTTTAATAATGATGAAGACCGTATTGAGGGAGCTTATTTAACTCTTAAGGATGGTTGTGAAATTTCGATAAACCCGATAAATGATGGTTTTTCTTCTGAGTTTCAAAAATACTGGAAAAATGATTTAATAAAATTTATAGACAAACTACAAAAAGGATAGTATTAGGCAGTATGTACTGTTCATCTTAACTAAATAAAATTAAATAACGAGGTAGCAACTTTTTGGTCTACCTCGTTACTCTGTCTCTATATCAAACGGATTAGACGGCCCCATTATTTCGCTTTCTACTTCAAACGTTATTAGTTGCGATATATCCGTTATGTGCATAGCTGCCGCGATCTTTTCAAGCGTAGGAACGTGTATCTTTTCGACATGACCCCGCGATAGCTGGGAAATAGTCGCCTGTCTCACGCCTGACATTTCCGCGAGTTGTGTTTGTGTCAAATTACGTTCTTTCATACGTTGCTTTAAATGGATGACGAGGCGCACCGGATCCGGCTCATTGTCCGCCTCTGTTTCCGTGAATAACTCGTCAACGGCCGCCTTTCCTGTTTTTGCTGACTTATTTTTTGTCATTATTCGAATCACTCCTTGTTTACCTAATGTCAGTATATCATACGCTTAAACGTTTAAGAAAATATTTTTAAAAAGATTAAAGAATATAGTTGACCAGCCGATATATGTGATGTAAGATGAAATTATACTTTTAAACGTATAAACGAATAAAAGACCGGCAGTTTTATTTTTTACTCTTATTATACTTTTAGGCGTTTATTAGTATATAGTATAAATAAATGGGGGCGGTCATATCAAAGTTACAAATGATTCTACTAATCGCAATATTATAACAGTCATGAAATACGAGGAGGCGGCCATGCTCGTATTTGCGTTATCAGATTTTGCAAAGACGAGAAGACGATGAGGAAATCTGGGCTATGCTCGACAAGTTTCGTAATCCAATTTTAAAAGGAAAGGCTGATGTAAAATGAGTACCGCAATTGCTACTACTACCACACCTAATTTAATTCCAGAAGAAATCAAACATTTACATGTAGAAAATGATAAGTACATCGAAATACGGTATTATCCGATTATGAAAGGCGTTCAAGTTCTAACGTACAGCGATAAAGGGGCTCCGCCTGACCAAGCGTCTCTCGAAATAGGAGATGCGTCGATCGAATTGGAATATAACGAAGAAATCCGGGACTTAATAGAAAATATCGACACGTTCGAAGCCGTGGAATTATTAGCGTTAATTGAAGCGAACCTAGGAGAACAAATATAAAAGTAGTACGAAATACTCCGATGAAGTTTGCCCGGGCGTACTTGAACGCCGATAAGTCTACGTCTGGGACCGTCACACGGACATAAATAACGGGAGGGGATACCGTGACGATTAACAAAATACGTCGAATATTGTATGAGATTTCTCGGATATTAGGCGATGTAAACGCGGTCAAACGCGGCACCGTAGGTAAGAGGATCACAAGAAGAGGAGCCGGTAAAGTTACCGGACGGTTGTTTAAATAAAACCGAAAAAATTTTTGGAATAAATTTACGCAAAAATGTCCTTTTTTACGAAGCAATTTCTATATTAAGAAGTAGAGGGAATTTTTTCAGATCAGCCCCCTAATTTTTTTGCGTTAGAAAACGTTATACAAAGTATAGGATTGAAATTTGCCGTGCGAAATGGACAAGTATATACGCATAGTAGAATAGTAGGAAATTTCGTTACTGCCCATGCCATTTTTGAAAAATCGGTGTATATGATATTGGGGACTTTTTTAACCAAACGGGGAGGCGATCACATGGCATTTGAGCCGGTCGATTTTGGACGCAAGCAGAAGCCAGCACGACGACACTTAACACGATAGAAACGGAAATCAAGCAATATCAGGAACTAATAGGCGAGGCAATCATTGAAATAGGGAAACGTTTGCGCAAGGTTAAGGAAGAGGACTTAAAATTTACGGAATGGCTGGATAAGGTCGGAATAAAGCCACGCAAGCACAACGGATGATGCAGGCGGCAGAACAGTTTGGAAATGCGGCAACGGTTACGGGTTTGTCCCCGTCCAAAATTTACAAGATGCTGACGTTACCGGCGGAGGTAGACCGGGCGGAGTTTATCGAGCAGCCGCACGTCATACCGGAAACAGGCGAAGAGAAAACGGTGCATGATATGACAACGCGCGAACTGGAAGCGGTAGTGAAGGCGGAGAAACAGCCGGACAAGCCTATGCAAGCACAACCGGACAAGCAGGCGCGACGAGTTACGGAGCTTCCAATGGCCGAGGCTGTCAAACGTGTTAAACCGTCTTTGTGGGCGCAAGTAGACGACATGACCGTTAAGGAATTAAAAATGTTTGCGGTGCTTTCTCACACGGAGCAAGAGCGCTGTCTTAACGAATGGGCGGAGAAGTACCAGGCGGGCGGCTTATTGGAGTTTAGCGACTTAATCGGAAAATACGTTAAGGGAATTAGCGAGGATAATTTCGATATGTTCATCTTTATTGCGAAGGAAGTAGGCCGGCTGCAAAAGACCGCCTATGTCATGATTAACCGGGAAGTATCGCAAAGGCTGGACAAGGTTGCGCATGGGCTAGACGAGTTATTTAATAATCCGCCGGAAACTGACGAAGAGTTAAACAAAGAACTGAAATGCGTTTCAATGAAATTGAAAAGGAAGTGAAGGCAGCGCAAAAGGAGGCGGACGACTTTTTCAGAGACGCAAAGGAAGGCCGATCAAACGCCGGAGTAGGAAACGAGCAGCACTACAAGGCGCTAGGACTGAAACCGGACGCAAGTCAGGAGGACATCAAACAGAAATACCGCCAACTTATGAAAATAGTACACCCGGATAGAGGCGGCAATGCGTACCTATTCGTAATAGTTAAGGAAGCCTACGAAACTTTACACGAACAGGCGAAAGCAGCCGTATAAAGGCCGGGAAAAAGTCATGTAATTTATGAGACGGGGGATACCGTCTACTTTCTTTTTAGGAGGCCGATAAAATGAACGCGCAACTTTATACAATGACGGCACAAGGGCCGCGCCAGTTGAATATAAAGCCGGACTATCTGCCGGCAAGCAAGGTGGAAATAACGGACATGGAGGCGGTGCGATCATCGTTAAACCGGGCGCGTATGGATGTGCTTGCGTATATCGTCAAACTGGAAGACAGAGGACGTATGAGGCCCGGAAAAGGAACGAGCGTCATTATGCGGGCAAGGCGGAGCTATGACAGGGTATTGTGGACGGTCAAAGAACGTCAACAGTCGTCTGTTATCGCCCAATATTATAACCGCCTAGATGAACGTTTACAGGCAGAATATGACGCCCTTACAGATATGTTCGAGGCAGTATTACGCTTGAATAACGATATGTTCTCTATTGCGTTAGATACGTACTATGCGTTACTAGAAGACGATGTGTACGTTAATTGACGTTAAGTATATGGGCACTAAGTGCCGCACGTCATTTCATTCCGTGCCTAGTAGTCACATCTATTGCGTTAATTTTTCACGTAATAATAAAAAAAATAAATAAACATATGTTGTATCATTTTGAACACTTTTTACCATTAAATGTAAATGTGATGTCAGGAGGGAGTAAATGCAAGTATATGATATTCATAGCTTACCGGTACGCTGCCCGTTAACCGGCGAGCCTCTTTTGAGTTTCACAAAGGCGCACGCCCAAAATATGGGCTATTCGTCGTTATCAGCATACAAACGCGACAACGGCCTAACTTATAATACCTTGCCGCAACGATCAAAGGAACAGATTAAACGGCTGTATAACATCGACTTTACGAAATGGGTACAGGGCTTCCAGCAGGCAAGCGGTATGCGGTACGTAATGAGGCAATACTTTGCGGAATATGAAGAGGCGAAGGCGGCCGGCATAAGAAAGGAGTCAAAGTTTCCATTAAATGAGGCGGCTTTATATCGTCACTTTTCCGGGGAATCGCCCCTTGCTATATTTGCGCATGGCACACACGCCCGTTATTTCGGCTTTGATGTAGACAGCGAGGAACAGGTGGAAACACATGCCCGGCAATTAATTGCAACGTTACAGGCGGAAGGCATACCGGACGAACACATACACGTCAGTTACAGCGGCGGGAAGGGCTATCATATCGAGCTATTCACTGCGAAACACTTAACGTTTGCAGACTGGGAGCTAATTGGCCGGTATATTCGCGATCAAGCGAAGCTCACCGGTGAGGCTATCGAGTTTCGCCCTACGTCCACAAACGGACAAGCGTGGAAATTGCCATTAACGTTTCACTCGAAAACGGGCAACTTTGCCGGCTTTGTCGATAAGGAAACCTTTGCCGTTTACGACGTGCAGGCGCCCATGATTACCTATTCTATGTAGAGCAGATACAGGACATGTCAGCTATTTTTGCGATACTGGAACGAGCAAAGCGACACGCGGCAGTCATTGAACGAAGTGAGAGGGAAGCAAGACAACAAACGGAAGCGGAAAAAGAAAAAGCCCAGGAAGCAGAGCCGGACAAGGCCGTTAAGATAACGGAGTTTGATTTATTCAAGACAGCGGACGAGAAACGGAATACAGCCGTTAAGCTGCTACGCGATGGACTACTGGGCAAGGGTACGCGGTGGAAGGCTATGCGTAACGTTCTGATACCGTATCTTAAAACGGAGCTAGGGCATGACGCGGAAGAAACAAAGGAAATTTTAACGGAATGGACGGCGCGACTAGCATGGCCGCAACGCTGGACATATCGCGACTTACTACACCGGAAAATTAACATGGGCGCCAAGTCATTCGCTAGCGAGTACATGAATGAAAGCTATGCAGACGATGAGGCGATTTTCCGCGTGGATGAATACGACTACTACCGCCGGGCCTTCAACGAAAACAGCGAGACGCTAGAGTATAACGGCGAGTATTATAAGTTTCGCGATCTTACTATAGGTTAAGAGTGGTATGCGTTGAACATTCCGATAATCCTAAACTTATAGACTTTTACGAAAGTAATGACTTTAAGCATCTACAAACTAACCCTGATAACGGTTATATTGTGAGTTACACGAGACTATGATTACTCGAAAACAATCCGCTTAGCATAACGGGTTGTTTCTTTTTTTATGCCTACGTCCCATATACATAAATGACGTGCAGAGATTCGCCTATACGCGCAATTAACTTTAGTTTTGCCGGTAGTTGTCCGTTTCGTTGCAAATAAACGCAAATTTCTAAATAACGCTTGACTACGTTACCAAATTGCGGTAAGGTGACGGTACAAATAATCGCCGAGCAGGGAGCGGAACAGTTTCGTGTACCTTGCGGTAAGCAAACGTTGATATAGACGGTAATACACGCATTTTGCATGTCTGACGGGAATTTTTTCGGTCTTGAAAACCGCCAGGGGCTTCACGGCCCTCGGGGGTTCGAATCCCTCCTCCGCCATATTCATTAAACCATTTAACATAATAATATAATTGAAACCAGTGTAACTTCGCATTCTTTTGCAAAGTTACTTTTTTTTGTGGTTTTTATTGGATTGAATAATATAAAATCAATATAATGGTGGAAGATACTTTATAAGATAGGGAGAGGTGAAATTGATGAAAGCAGGATATTGTGCTCTGTTACTTGGTACTATATCTTTTTTGTCTGCTTGTTCCTCCTTTCCTGCACAGCAAAATGATGAGAGCAGTTCAGCAGAAGAATTACATGTGGCAGCTGCGTCGGATTTATACCATGCGTTTACAGAATTAGGAAAGGGATTCGAGGAGGAAACAGGCATAGAAGTAACATTTAGTTTTGGTTCAACAGGACAGATTACCCAGCAGATCGAACAAGGCGCCTCTTCTTATGACGTATTTGCCGCAGCGCATGAATCGTACATAGACCGTCTTATTAAAAGCGGAGTGATGGATAAAGACACCAAAGAAAGGTATGCTTTAGGGAGAATTGGATTAATGTATGACAGCGGTACATATGAAACGGTAACGCCTAAAGACTTAACGGAGAAGAATATTGAGAGAATAGCTATTGCCAATCCGGATCATGCACCCTACGGCAAGGCTGCCAAAGAAGCGTTAAAAACATGGGGCATTTGGGATGAGGTGGAAGAAAAATTAGTGATAGGAGAAAATATTCGGCAGACCCTTCAATATGTTGAATCGGGGAATGTAGAGGTCGGAATTGTAGCTGTGGCGTTATCTAAGCAATCTTCTCTTTCTTTTGAGCCCATTCACTCAGAAGATCATGAGCCTCTCTTACAGGCATTAGGTGTTCCTAATAGAAGTGGACAAAAAGAAGAAGCGAAGTGGTTTATTGATTATATGTTTTCAGACGAGGGACAAGCTATTATGAATAATTATGGTTTCTCACTGCCGGAGGAAGAATAAATGTTAGAAGTAATTGGAGTTCCTCTTTTATTATCTTTGCAAGTAGCCGTTATTGCCACGAGCATTTCCTTTATTTTTGGTGTTATCTTTGCCTGGCTGTTTACGTTGTATCAAAACAAGTGGACGGAACTTTTGTCTTTATTGATGATGCTGCCATTAGTGCTGCCACCTACTGTTTTAGGGTATTATTTAATGATTTTCCTTGGGAGCAACAGTTGGATTGGTCAAACGATTGAAGCGGCAGCTGGCGAAACAGTATTATTTACATGGCAGGCGGCCGTTATAGCTGCAGCCATTGCTGCACTTCCATTAATTATCCGACCGATGCAAGCTGCATTTGAAACGATCAGCCCAAACATTTTAGGGGCTGCTCAGTTAGACGGAGCAACCAAATGGCAGATATTTATCCGTATTATGGTACCTCTTTCTTATAAAGGGATGATTGCTGGAGTGGTATTAGGGTTTGCGAGAGCAATAGGGGAATTTGGAGCGACACTAATGGTAGCAGGTAATATCCCTGGTAAAACACAGACCTTATCCATAGCTATTTATGATGCGGTGCAAGCAAATAGGATGAGTGAAGCGCATCTTATGGTTGTAGTATTAAGTATTACTACTATTTCGTTTTTATTGTTAACGACAAAGTTTTTAAAGCGGTAAAGCAAATAGGTATAGATATTTTAATCTTGAGGTGACAAACATGGAGGATGCTTTACAACATGAAAAATGGATGAAACTGGCGGTGGATGAGGCATACAAAGCTCAAGAGAAGGGTGAAGTTCCGATTGGATGTATTATTGTTTACGAAGGAACCGTGATCGGCTCTGGATTTAATCAAAGAGAAACGAAGCAGCAGTCAGCGGCTCATGCAGAGATGATAGCTATTCAAGAAACATGTGAATATTTAGGAAGCTGGCGTTTGGAAGAATGCACGCTTTATGTCACGCTGGAGCCGTGTCCCATGTGTGCGGGAGCCATTGTTCAGTCTAGAATTCCATATGTAGTGTTTGGAGCCTCAGATCCGAAAGCAGGCTGCGCTGGTACCTTGATGAACCTCCTAGAAGAAAATCGTTTTAATCATCGTGCGGAAGTGACTGGAGGGGTATTGGAAGAGGTATGTACAAACCTGTTAACTTCTTTTTTTCGACAAATTCGTGAAAGCAAAAAGCAAATACGTCAAAAAAAGTGCAATTATTAATAAAACGACAGAAGGTC
Source organism: Alteribacillus sp. JSM 102045 (assembly GCF_041949975.1). Taxonomy (NCBI): domain Bacteria; kingdom Bacillati; phylum Bacillota; class Bacilli; order Caryophanales; family Bacillaceae; genus Alteribacillus; species Alteribacillus sp. JSM 102045. The sequence continues at coordinate 152,794 of NZ_JBHFQG010000007.1, forward strand.
GATTGGATTCCTTCTTCGGCCATGGTATATTGAATACAGTAATGTTAAAAGCGGGAGGGGAAAGCGTGCGTCCAAATCAATTTTCTGCTGAAACAGCTCAAAAATTGGCTGAAAAACTGAATATGCCAATAGAGCATATCGTCCATACGCCGCCTCATGTGATTATGGAAAAAATAGCTGAACTTGAAAAAAAAGAACAAGAAGCACAAACAGCTGATAGTGAAAAGTAAATGGGAAAATTCATTAGTCTATTTAAGAAGGTTGAAACAATATATTTAGTATAAACAAATTCTACTGTTGCATTCTATTTCTATAAAAGATATAATGAACAATGCGCTGTTAAAAAGCGCCTGAAAAAGTTATCAAATTTGCCGTGCTAAGTGGGGAGGTAGCGGTGCCCTGTACTCGCAATCCGCTATAGCGAGACCGAATCCCTTCTTTAGGCTTTGTTTCCGTGAGGTCTGCCCCGCGTAAGTGGTGTAGACGTCCGGGTTCTGCGCAACGAAAACCCGTGAACCCTGTCAGGTCCGGAAGGAAGCAGCAGTAAGCGGACTCTTTTGTGTGCCGCAGAGTAGCCTGGGCCGAGCTAACTGCTCGGGTAACGCTCATGGAAGCATTGCCGACAGAAGGTGCACGGCTTTATACATATTATGATGCAGAGCGGCTCCATTGGAGCTGTTTTTTTATTGTTTAGGAAATTATGTTTTTACAAGTTGTGGATACTATCTCCATATTGTTTGATCCGCGTCTAGCTTCAGCGCCCAGCCTCTCGGGGTTAAATAACCTCCAGTCATTAAAGGCAAAGAGCGTCTTTAGTGACTGGAGAACATTTACCTGTCGAGGCTGAACAGGGCGCTTGCGCTTTTGTTCTATTATAATAAAAAGTAAAGGGTTCATTCCTTGGATTCAATTGATGAAGCCGGACATTTTGTACTTTGAAAAGTAACAAGTGAACGAGTATAATTAAAGTTAGAAAAAGTAAAGAAAGGAGGTCCCGGGAGTGAGTTACAAGGCGCTTTACAGAGTGTGGCGGCCCCAGTTTCTACAAGACGTGGTTGGACAGGAACATATTACAAAGACGATTCAAAATGCTTTAGAGCAGCAAAAGTTCTCTCATGCATACTTATTCAGTGGTCCAAGAGGAACGGGGAAAACAAGTGCTGCTAAAATAATCGCTAAAGCTATAAATTGTGAACAGGCGCCTGTTAAAGAGCCATGTAACGAATGTCGTGCGTGTCGGGGAATTGCAGATGGTTCCGTTGTAGATGTTATTGAAATTGATGCCGCTTCTAATAATGGAGTAGATGAGATAAGATATATACGTGACAATGTAATGGCTGCTCCCAGGGACATTCATTATAAAGTATATATTATTGATGAAGTTCATATGCTTTCCACAGGTGCTTTTAACGCCTTATTAAAAACACTAGAAGAGCCGCCGAAGCACGCCATTTTTATTTTGGCAACAACAGAACCTCACAAAATACCGTTGACCATTATTTCCCGCTGTCAGCGTTTTGATTTCAAGAGAATTACAACAAACGATTTAGTTGCAAGAATGAAATATATTATGGAAGAGCAAGGATGGGAAGCCGAAGAAGAAGCGTTACATTTATTAGCTCGTTCAGCAGAAGGCGGTATGCGGGATGCCTTGAGCTTGCTTGACCAAGCTATCTCTTTTTCAGAATACAGGGTGACCTCAGATGATGTGTTAGCCATCACGGGAACTGTGTCACAGAGATTTTTAACAAAAGTCGTGCACTCTTTAAAAGAAAAAGACACGGCATCTGCTGTAGAGGCAGCAAACACGCTGATTCAGGAAGGAAAAGATCCGCTTCAGTTTATGGAGGATTTGATATACTACTTCCGGGATATGCTTCTATATAAAACCGCCCCTCGTCTTGATGAAGTATTGGACCGAGTTACAGTTGATGAAGCATTTAAGGAATTAGCTGAAAATACGGAAATGCCTTGGATATATGATGTAATTAATCGTTTAAACGAGTATCATCAAGAAATGAAATGGGCGAGCCATCCTAAAATTTTTCTTGAAATGGCTCTTATTAATATATGCCATTCGAAAGAAAGCTCTTCCAATGGAACAGCTGCTGCAGCACCAAATGAATTAGATTCGCTAAAAGAAAAAATTTCTCATTTAGAGAAGGAAATAAAGAAGCGGCAGCAAGCCCCGCCGCAGCCTGAAAGAGAAACTGCTCCAGCAGAAACGATTCAAAAAAGTAAGGCTGCGCGTTCCCAAACCTCTAAAACGATAGCAACTAGTCTTGGAGGAGAAGGTAAAATTAAGGAAGTTCTTAATAATGCAACAAAGCAAGAACTTCAATTTGTAACTAGTAAATGGTCTGACGTGATGAAACAGGTAAAACAGCAAAGTGTTCCTGCCTATGCCTGGTTAAGTGACGCTAAACCAGTAGTATCAGATGGAGCAACAGTACTGCTTTCCTTTCAAAATGAAATGCACCGAAATATGGTGGATACAAAATTTCGTTCATTAGTACAGGATGCGTTAGAAGGTGTTTGCGGGAAAGCTTTACAGCCCTTGACGATTCTATCCGCCCAGTGGGAGAAGTTGAAAGAAGGATTTAAGAAGCAGAAAACATCAGAAGAAACTTCTTCAGAAGAGAAGCAGGGAAATGATCCTCTGATTGATGAAGCCATTAAATTAGTTGGTCCTGAATTAGTGGAGATTAAAGAAGACTAATTACTATAAACTGGAGGCTTTAAAATGAAAAATATGGGTAATATGATGAAGCAAATGCAAAAAATGCAAAAACAAATGCAAAAAGCACAGGAAGAATTAAAAGAAAAAACTGTAGAAGCAACAGCAGGAGGCGGGGCAGTGAAAGTAACAGCTGCCGGAGATAAAAGAATTGTAGACATTGAAATTGATGAAGATGTAGTAGACCCAGATGATGTGGAAATGCTGCAAGACCTTATCCTTGCTGCAATGAATGAAGCATTGAAAAAAGTAGATGAACTGGCAGAACAAGATTTAGGTAAGTTCACTAAAGGAATGAATATCCCCGGAATGTTCTAGGAGGAGGATGCGGTGCAATATCCAACGCCTATATCAAAATTAATAGAAGGTTTTATGAAATTGCCGGGTATTGGCCCAAAAACGGCGAGCCGCCTGGCTTTTTACGTGCTTGACATGAAAGAAGATGACGTATTAGATTTTGCTAAATCCCTAGTAAGTGCAAAACGGGACTTAACGTATTGTTCTGTATGCCATCACATCACCGACATTGATCCTTGCAGAATTTGCGAAGACAAACAACGTGACCAATCTGTGGTTTGTGTCGTACAGGATTCCAAAGATGTCATAGCAATGGAAAAAATGCGGGAATATTCCGGCTTGTATCATGTGCTGCATGGTGCTATTTCACCAATGGATGGTGTTGGACCGGAAGATATTAAAATTCCCGAGTTAATTAAACGTCTGCAGAATGACGAAATTCAAGAAGTAATCGTGGCGACAAACCCTACGATTGAAGGGGAAGCGACAGCTATGTACATTTCCCGGCTGATTAAACCCACTGGTATTAAAGTGACCCGCATTGCGCATGGACTTCCGATCGGGGGAGATTTAGAGTATGCAGATGAAGTAACCCTCTCAAAAGCTATTGAGGGGAGAAGAGAACTTTAGAGGGGGAACTTGCATGCTGTTTCGGAAAAAAACTATACGGAAAGCAGAAAATGAACGACTTGTTCAATTGATTCATGCTGCAAAACAGGATCTTGATCGTTACGAGTATATCGTTAAAAACAGCTTGGAGCCTTCTCAGGAAATTCAGGCGGATTTAAAAAAGAAAAGAGCTAAATATATGTTTTTGCTAAAAGAAGCCCGCTATCGTGAAATAAATGGGGATCATAAAAAGTAAGTACTGTAAAACTGCTTCCTTCGGACATTCCGAAAGCAGTTTTTTTCTATTTAAGGATAAATCATCAGCTTGTACATATATATGAAAGGTAAAGAATTTATGATAGGGGGAAGGAAAGATGGATCCTATTCTTTATATTTCAATAGCAGGAATCGGTGTTTGTTTATTTTTGTTGCTAGGCGGAGGTTCGAAGACATTTAGATGGGCAGGTGGAGTGTTTGTTCGCTTGATTATAGGAGCATTAGCTTTATTCTTTCTTAATGTCTTTGGAAGTGCTGTTGGTTATCATCTGCCAATCAACGCGTTTACAGTAACTGTGTCGGGATTACTTGGCGTCCCGGGAGTATTAATGCTGGTTGCCGTAGATCTTTTAATCCCTTTGTAGGATCTAAAAAAGAAATTTAAAATTGTAGTTGACATTTAAACTAAAGAAGTTATAATAGAAAATCCGTGGCAAAAACAAATAAAAAAACAAACAAAATTTAATTTTATTTTTTTTGATTAAACTATTGCGTATTGCTGTCACGGATGTTATATTATTTATTGTCGCTGAAAAGCGAAGGGGTTTCAAAAAAAGTCCAAAAAAACTCCAAAAAAACTTCAAAAAAATATATTGACTTATTCGTAGGTGATTGTTAATATATATTATGTCGCCAATTGAGAGCGAAAGAAGTTGTCCTTTGAAAATTGAATGAAAGTCAAGCGTCTGTTAATTTCTTTAACAAATTATTTTTAAGATACAGCTTGTATCAATCTCTTTTCATGGAGAGTTTGATCCTGGCTCAGGACGAACGCTGGCGGCGTGCCTAATACATGCAAGTCGAGCGCGGGAAGCAGGCAGATCCCTTCGGGGTGATACCTGTGGAACGAGCGGCGGACGGGTGAGTAACACGTGGGCAACCTGCCTTGCAGACTGGGATAACCCCGGGAAACCGGAGCTAATACCGGATGACCAAAAGAATCGCATGATTCTTTTGTAAAAGTGGGGACTTGTTCCTCACACTGCAAGATGGGCCCGCGGCGCATTAGCTAGTTGGTGAGGCAACGGCTCACCAAGGCAACGA
>NZ_JBHFQG010000070.1:0-3775 GCF_041949975.1 Alteribacillus sp. JSM 102045
AAATATATTCAACACTATAATGAAGAGCGAATACAAGAAAAACTAGGCTACCTTACTCCAAAAGAGTTTGGAGTCAAAGCAGCCTAGCAGGTGTTTTATATCTGTCTCATTTAGCTATGGCAGTTCATTCCGTCGGTTTTTTCCTTTTTGGCTGAAACAGGCGGTTCTTTTCTTCCTGTTTCAGGAAGTTGTGGTACATGGCGACCAGCCCAAACTAGATGTTGATCTTTTCAAGGCCGCGTAGTGAAAATCGGTGGAAATACCGATTACCCTTGATATGACCGAACACAATTTCTACTTCAACTTTACGTTGAGCATAGATTTGTGCGCCCTCGTCAGACCAAAAGGCTCTTCTTTCGCTTTAGCTTTAAGTTCTTCATATACCGGATTATAACGAACTTGCCGGTTTCCTTTCGATTTTGTACATTTCTCCTTCAACGGACATCCCAGTCCTCACATTCTTAAAGTCTCGCGTGTAACCATATCGATCCGTGGTTTGGGAATATCGTTTAAACTCGACTTTTCTTTGATTTGGACTAATATACAAATCATCCTCAGCTATGTAGTTCCTGCTATTGAAAATTGTAGATAGCAGGATTAAAGACTGGAAAATTAAATTAGAAGATACAATTACTGATAACGCTTCTTCCGGTTTAATTGCTCTTGGCAAAAAAAGCGTCTGTCTCGTCCGTTGATTTAAAAACAATCGAAATGAAATGGAGAGTTTGGTATATCGATGATCAGTTAACTCTTTATAAAAAATCTTTAGCTGTATAGGGTGATAATGACCTTAATTTAATTCTTAGATGTTTAATCTGGTAGTCATCGTCAAGTTTATTGAACTTTACACAACGTCGCCGGTATTAAATTCATACAGAAGGTGACCAACTAGTAAAAATGTATTTAGGTTCCGTTCAATAAATAAAAGGGATAACGCCAAGTAAGTTAATACTTTTCAATCAGAAAAGTATTATGCAAATATTCTCGTGTCAAGAATCATTATGGAGCTTGAGAAAGGGGGGATCCAAATCAAGAAAACGCTTAATGGAGAATCTAAAAAGGTTTTGCAATAGAACATAGCCCATTATATAATCAAATACCAAATACTATAAGTATGTCTTTTTAATCCATCTACTATTGGGAGGTTAGGCAAAAGTGGGGAAGCACTTATATAATCGAAAAGATAATCTTCAATCTGTAAAAAACGTATTAAACATATTGCGTTCATTTACGATTGATGAACCTGAAAAAGGAGTTCGTGAATTATCCGAATCACTAGGCATGTCAAAGAGCGTAGTTCAACGTTACATGGCAACTTTAGCTAGCGAGGGGTTTTTAGAACAAGATCCTTTTACCAGAAAATACCGTCTAGGTATTCCTTTTATGATTTTAAGTACAATTGTAACTTCCCACTTTGATGCTTTTAAAGAGTTTCATCCGACGTACAAAGCCTTAGCAGATAAACTTGGTGAAACAGTTAGATGTAGTACTTTAGAAGGTACGGAGGTAGTTCAGGTATATGCATTTAGATGCAAACATAGGTGCAGATCATTTAATAAGATCGGAAAATTAAACCCGGCATACTGTACAAGTGCCGGAAAGGTACTTCTTGCCTATAGTGATAACGAAGAACTGATTGAAAGAGTTATACAAAAAGGACTTAAAAGATTTACAAAAAATACAAAAACGGATCCAGCTGAGTTTCGAGAAGATTTACAAATGGTAAGAGAACAAGGACATTCTATTTGTATAGAGGAATTCGGAGTGGGAGGAATTTCTATAGCTGCTCCTATTCGTGATCATAGTGGAAAGTTTAATTTTGCTATTGAAGTAACAAGCACGACGAAGCGGTTAAATAGTATGGAAATTCAGACATTTGTGAATGAAATCAAGAAAGCTTCAATGGAAGTATCTAAACTTTGTCAAGAATACCAGTATCAGCGCAGATGGTAATTCCGTATTTTCCTTTGGAAACAAAATAAAATGGTTTACCTGTAAGAGAATAAAAATTTTGTTATTTGTCCCGCTGACAGGGTTTTGTTATTGTAAGGGACTATTCTGCATTGTAATATGAGGTTAATACACTAAAGCCTCGTCCCTGCCTTGATATCTAGCCCAACATAGAGGATCCAATTAATTTATAAGCACTTACATCTGGGGGGGTGATCCCTAGGAAAATAAGATAAGGACAATTAGAGGACTTATGGAAGGAATTAATAATAACAAGATGTTACCAATTGTGTTTGATAATATAAGTGAATTCATTCTAAGTTACTAATATAATAAACAAATTCACAAAAAACAAATTAGCAAGCAAGTACACAGCACTAAGAGGAATATATTTCCTCAGCTTTTTGACATGAAAACACAAATATTAAATTTGCTAATCAATGAAATGTCTGAAAACTTTCAAAACATAGCAATTTTAAAAGGAGTGATTTAAATGGAATATTTAGAATTTTCTATTTTTGATTTGGTGCATTGGCCACATGCTGGGCAAAAGTTAGAGGGCGAAGAACAAATTCAAATTTATGAGAATCATATGGAAGAATGGTTACTGGCAGAAAGAATGGGTTTTGATACCATCTGGCTGGGTGAACATCATTTCACAGAATATAGCATGACCCCTTCTCCCAATATTATGCTGTCCACCTTAGCTCAAAGAACAAAGAACATAAAGATTGGAAATATGATTAATGCTTTGAATTTTAATGATCCTTGGAGAATGGCAGAAGAGTTTGCCATGCTAGATATATTATCTAAAGGTAGACTGCTTATTGGATTAGGAAGAAGTGCAGATGTTCTAGAATATGAAAAATTCGGAATGCCTTTGGAAGACGGTAGGCCGCGCTTCAAGGAAGGGTTAGAGTTAATTAAAAAAGCGTTCTCTCAAGAAGTAGTGGATCATGATGGTCAATTTTTCTATGTGAAAGGAGGCTCTTTAACACCTCGCCCTATTCAAAAACCTTATCCTCAAATTTATACAACGTGTTTAAGTCCAGAAACGCATGCTTGGGCTGCAAAAGAAGGGTATCCTGTTTCTACTTTGTTCCTTCCGCCAGATCGAGCTAGTGAAAGTTATAATACTTATATGTCTGAACGTAAAAAGAATAATCTAGAGGTTGATCCTAAAAATTACTTGATGGCAAGACACGTGTATGTTGCAGAAACGAAAGAAAAGGCTATGGAGGATGCAAAAGAACCGATGCTAGAGTTCTTAAGATTATTTCAGAATGCAGCTGTGCCAGATACACAAGAAGAATTAGATTCTTTCCCTGAAAATTTCAAATTCTTCACTCAATTTTTTGCTCCGTTCTTCGGTGGAGAATTAACTTATGAAGGTTTAATTGAATCTGGGTTGTTTATTTGTGGTGATCCAGAGACTGTAGCGGAAGAAATTCAATTTCAACAAGAACAAATTGGTTTTGGACAGTTAATGTGTTGGATGTCTTTTGGGAATCTTTCTCACAATAAAGTAATGAACTCTATGGAGTTATTCGGTAAACATGTGATGCCTAAGTTTAAATCAAGTGTAAAAATATCCTAACCTTTTTATAGTACCTATCACATTTTTCCAATGAGAAAATACAGGGAACAAAAATAGAAAGTTTTCTTCAATAAATTATTTATAAAGGAGCATATAGGATGGGTACCGTCAATAAGTTTGTGTAATGTTTTTAGAGTATCCTAAGAATAACTTCTTGAGTTTTCTTACAGAGGGAAGGTTATTCTTCGTTCTGACCTTCCCCGTATCGGTTCGTGAACATTTTTTTTA
>NZ_JBHFQG010000071.1:0-3734 GCF_041949975.1 Alteribacillus sp. JSM 102045
TATCATTCATGACCTTTTGGGACAGCCCCTTTTTGTCATAACAAGTTAAGACGGGCGTTCCACTTCATTTTTCAGCAGGATCACGCGCGGATAAGGATATTCTTCTTCTTCTCCGGCAAAGGGGTAGCCTAAGTATCCTACGCAGACCGTTCTTTCATATTCTGCGATTACCCGGCATTCTTTGCTTTGATATAAGAGAAGTTCGCTTTTTCAAACAGCGGTTCTTCTTTATTGTTTTCCATAACAAATCCCCCTTTTCACTTAGTAGTAATTTAAAGCAAGTTGCGCAAAGACGCAAGTCTTAAGTGAAAAAAGTTGGAGATTAGTTAAAATGGATATTGCCGGTAACCGGCCTGGACACCTATCCATTGAACGGTTGTAAATTTGTCGATAGCCCATTCGCCCCCGAAACGACCGAGTCCAGAATGTTTCTCTCCGCCGAAAGCGACATGCGCTTCGTCATTTACAGACTGATCGTTTATGTGGATCATGCCTGTTTTGATTTGTTTCGCCACTTGCATGCCGCGGAAGCGGTCTTCAGTGAAGACAGAGCCGCTCAGCCCGTAAGGAGAATCGTTAGCGATTTGAATGGCTTCTTCTTCACTTTTCACTTTAATAATGGTGGCTACAGGGCCGAAAATTTCACGCTTTGCGATCGGCATCTCATTTGTAACTTCCGTTAAAATGACCGGATCCATCACAGTGCCGTTTGTTTCGCCTCCGAGCTTCAGCACGGCTCCCTCCTGGATACTGTCCTCAACTTGCTTTTGAATACGTTCCACCTGTTCTTCGTTGATGAGAGGACCGACAACTGTCTTTTCATCAGCAGGATCGCCAGCCTGAAGGTTTTTCGTTTTCGCTGTAAACTTATCGACAAATTCATCGTGCACGCTTTCGTGAACGAGGATGCGGTTCAAAGCCATGCAGATTTGTCCCTGATGCAGGAACTTTCCGAATGCTGCTGCTTCCACTGCTTCATCAATATTAGCGTCGTCAAGGACAAGCATAGCATTGTTGCCGCCAAGTTCAAGCGCCGTTTCTTTTAAATGCTTGCCGGCAAGTTCGGCGAGGTGACTTCCGACCTCGGTTGAACCGGTAAAGGAGAGTACTTTTGGCGCCGGATGGGTCACAAAATCATCACCGATTTCTGATCCTCTTCCGGCGACCACATGGAACACACCCTTTGGAAATTCAGCTTCCTCGATTAACGAAGCAATTAAAAAGCCTGATGTAACAGGAGTGTCGGAAGCGGGTTTCACGACCACTGTATTTCCGGTGGCGAGAGCAGGGGCGACAGAACGCATGGAAAGATGGAAAGGGAAATTCCATGGTCCGATGACCCCGACGACGCCTTTCGGGCGACGATACACATAATTTTCTTTATTAGGGATATTGGAAGGAAAGATTTTCCCCTCCATTCTCGATGGGAACGAGGCGGCTTCCAGCGTGACATCCAGGGCTGCATGAAATTCGGCTTCCGCCTTTCCAATCGTGCTTCCGGCTTCTTTTACAAGCCATGAGGTGATCTCATCCTTGCGGCTTTTGATCACTTCTGCGAGCTTATGCAAATACGCCCGTTTTTCAGAAGGAGTAAGAGCTTCCCAGTCCGGCTGAGCTTTCCCGGCTGCTTCGTACGCCTCGTCCAAATCTTTTTTATTGGCGGAACGGATCGTCCCCAGCCGTTCTCCTGAGTATGGATTTATATTTTCAATGGTTTTCTCACTGCTGCCGTCTTTCCATTCTCCGTTAATATATTGTTTCGTGTAATTATGACTCATACTAACCCTCCAATTAAGGTTTGATAATGTAATGCTATTTTATTGTAGTATTATTCTAATTCTATGGTTTAGCCAAAATCAAATAAAAAGTCCTAAAGGTCAATGAAAGTCAAAACTTTTTTAATATAATGAAAAAATGTATAGATTTGGGAAAGAAAAGGTGAGAAAATAGCATTAATTTCACAACTGCATAGCTTTAATATCCCGGGTGCTTTCTGAAAGCAGCACACCGCTTTCAAAGAGATTAAAGAAAAGAAGGTGAGAGCATGCGTCCATTTGCTGCGTACGGCATTACTGTTGCCGGAGCATCGTTTTGGGGTTTGACAGGGCTGTTCGTTCAGAAGTTATACGTGTATGGACTGTCTCCTCTGGAGATGTGGTCACGGTCCGGATGACACTGTCAACGCTTATTATGTTCGGGATTCTTTGTTTTATCCGCCCGTATCTTATCAAAATACATCTTCGTGATCTTCCTCACTTTATTGGTTTAGGGGTAGTCAGCATCGCCTTGTTTAACTGGTGCTACTTCACCGTTATGGAGCAGTCCTCTCTTTCTGTAGCCGTTGTTCTCTTATACACAAGTCCCGTATTCGTTGCCCTTCTTTCCAGGTTTATCTTTCAAGAGTTGTTAACGATTAGTAAAATCATTGCTATTCTGTTAACGTTAACAGGCTGCGCACTCGTCGCTGGATTAGTGCCGGCGGGAGCCGGAGGCCTGACAGAAGGAAGCCTGTTCATTGGGTTTGCCTCCGGTTTCTTTTGTGCTCTGTACAGCATCATCGGAAAATTCGTGAGCCGCAAATACCATTCGATTACCATTACGGCTTATTCCATGCTCTGCGGAAGTGTGGTTTTATTTCCAAGCAGTGGCATCGTGAATAACTGGGAGCCCTTTACAGAGCTGCCGGTATGGGGATTTGCTCTTGGAAGTGTTCTTGTCAGCACCATTTTAGCTTACGTGTTATATACCATGGGGCTGAAGTATATAGAATCCAGTCATGCTGCGATATTATCAACGGTTGAACCGATTGTGGCGATTATGGTGGGAGTGACCTTGTTTCATGACCAGTTGACGTCATGGCAAAGTGTAGGAATTGCGCTTGTTTTTTCATCGATTCTGCTGTCGATTTTCTCTCACAAGCGTAAATTTCAATGGCCTGGAAAGCCCGGCGGAAAACATCACCGAAGACATCCCTTGTATGAAGATAATTCTGATGGTTTGGCCAAAACAGAATAGGGAATATTTTTAAAAGTTATATTTTGAAAAGAAAGGAGAGACAGCATGAAAGTACTTGTAGCAGGGGCCAATGGCCATACTGGCAGAATAATAGTGCAAATGCTTGGTCAACACAGTGAGCATGAGGCGTATGCAATGATTAGAGACGCGGCACAAGCAGAAAAGATGAAAGAGCTTGGCGCAGCCGGTGTGGTTGTTTTGGACCTGGAAGGAAACGTTGCAAAAGCACCTGAAGAAATGGATGCGGTCATTTTCGCAGCAGGCTCCGGTTCACAAACAGGACCGAAAAAAACCATTTCTGTTGATCAGGAAGGGGCAAAAAAATTAATTGATGCCTCAAGGGTACAGGAGGTTAAACATTTTATCATGCTAAGCGGCATTGGAGCAGAGCATCCGCACGGACCGATTAAGCATTACCTGGAGGCGAAAGGCATCGCCGATGCGCATCTTGCCGCCAGCGGGCTCGCTTACACCATTGTCCGTCCAGGGCTTCTCACTTTTCATAAAGGCTCGGGGAAAGTAGAAATGAGGAAGAAAATAGAAAACCGGGAAAATCGCAGCATATCAAGGGAAGACGTGGCGAAGGTAATGGTTCTGTCGCTTGATGAAGAAAATGCAAAAGGAAAAACATTTGAGCTGTTGAGCGGGGAACAAGATATAAAAGAAGCACTAAAGACTTACAAGGAATAAGGTGCTGTCCCAAAAGGTCATGAATGATG
>NZ_JBHFQG010000072.1:0-3726 GCF_041949975.1 Alteribacillus sp. JSM 102045
TTGTGAATTTTAGAGCTATATGGCGGCTTTTTTTGAGAATTATTTGTCGTATGAAGCCCATAAAATAAGCAGTAATCGAATGATGACCACTGCTTATTTATGACCAATAACAAGGCTTTCTCTTGCTACTTCAACCACTTCTTTGGATATTTTCTCAACTTGATTAATCGTCATAACACGTTCAATCTGTGTAAAGAGACGTTGAATAAGACGAAAATTCCCACCCGTTATCCGTACCACAGCCGTAAAAGCCTCGTAATCAGTAAAATCTTCAAGGTTAATTTGCAAGCCAAGTTCTTGCCATTTGTGTTTTAAAATAAAGGTCATTTCTTCCTTGCTTAGTTTTTTAAATTCATGGGCAAATCCAATCCGGGAATATAACTGTGGATAGCGCATCAATTGACGTTCAAGACCTGGCATCCCTATAAGGACAACCCCCATCGGATGGTTATCGTACATATCCCGGATTAATTCCAATCCAACTAACTTTAATCGGTCAGCTTCATCAATCAAAACAAGGTCCGTGCTTTCATAAAAGTCTGTGATTTCTTTCCGTGTTCCTTCTTTTTGATAACGAGCTTTTTCATGAAGCATAGTTAAGCGAAGATTCAAGACCGATAATGAATGTCCAATCTGGGTAGGTTTCACAACAGGAGCTGTATAATATAATGTATGTTTATTAAGCACTTCTAAGGGAACTTCATGATGATCTTCTACCCGTGGTAAATCAAGCCAAGGTGATAACATATCCCACCATGCTAAGTGTTTGGCAGCCATTGTCTTTCCAACTCCTGCCTCCCCATAACATACACCGATATACTGGTATTTCCGGCAAGCTGCACAAAATTCCTCGAAACGGCGATACTCTTTCGTTTCCAAAAAAATTTGTTTCTTACTCATGAATATACCTCTTTAAATTTGACTTAGGGGATTGACTTGGTTTTGGTGTTTCTTAAGGTGTTTGTGCAAGTTCATCAATGACGGCATGGCGTGTCTTGATTTGACGGGTAAGGTTTCTTTTTCTTTTATTTCTTGCAGCGATGACATCTTTGATATTTACTTCATAACCGGCTAACTCGGGACAGATCGCCTGGCATAAAAACTGATGTTCATAAAAGACACGAATTTCAGCTAAATCACGAGGATTATAGCGAATCATGACATCTTCTCCAATATAAGGAGCTAAGATGGTTGATTCATAACGAAAACCTTGAAATCGTATTCCATCAGGGTGCACACGGCGAGAGGTGGCAACGTGTAACAATAGTAAATCTAAATCTTCAAGAGAGTTTGGGAGTTGAGGAAGAAAACCTTCTGCCTCCCAACGTTTCACAGGTGGAGATTCGGTTGTTCCGTGAACGCGAGAATGATACGTTCCAAGCAGAAATTCTCGTAATCGATGATCAAGTTCCGGTAGAGTCATAGAAGGTGATGGGGAAGAACGGGAACGAAAGATATACCCCGGCTGTTCTTGTAAAAACATCTGATTGACGGTTTGGAAAAAACGTTCAATTTTTCCTCGTCCTCGAGGTACACCGACCGAGGAAAAAATGAGTTGCATACGCAGGTCGGCGCCGACTTGTTCCATATGTCTAGAGGTGAAATCACTACCATGATCTGTATAAAAGACTTCCGGAATTCCACAAATACGCCACCGGCTGTCTTCCTTTGGCCATATAGCTTGGTGTAAGGCAAGGGAGGTTTGGATAGCAGAAGGTGCATCAAAGCTTAAAAAATAACCAGCCACCGCACGACTATAGTCATCTAAAATAATGGTGAGCCAAGGGCGTGCCGGTTTTCTTTTCTCATCCCATACCCATATATCTAACTGGGTGTGATCGGCTTGCCATATCTCATTCGACTTTTTAGCTTCTCTTCGGTGAATCAAATCAAACGTTTCTTTGTACGAAGCTGATCCTTCATTTCCCAATGTTCGTACTGAGAGAGGGAGACGTTGGATGATATCATAGACCGTTGCATAGGTTGGGGTTTCCCATCCGTGTTCAATCGCCATTTTTTCAACTTTTCGGTGAATCGAAGCAATACTTGGAGGAGCTTTTTTTAAAGCAAGGCCTTCAATGACGGATACAAGTTGAGAGGATATTTTTCTTCGAATGCCTTGATCGGAACGATGCTTAGGTATGAGTGCTCGGAATCCACCCTTCCGGTAGTGTTGGACCCATCGTTGTAGAGTACGTAATGACACCGAGCTTTCGGAAGCAATGTTTGATAAAGAAGTTTCTTCTTCTAAAAAAGGACGAATAAGACGAAAGCGTTCCATGGCTTTTGCTCTTTGTTCTTCCGTATAGGAAGTTAAGGCAAACCTGTTATCAGACGACATCCTTTGCTCCCCTTTCCTTACATTAAACATAGGGTAAATGTTCACTATGTTACATTCTTTTCTATCCGTTTAGCAAGCTTATAAAATGTTGTTTTTTTAACTCCGGCTTGTTGCATTGCTTTTGTCGCTGTGATGTTTCCCTCCTTCCATTCAGCATAAGCTTCACGAAAAGCATCTGTAACTTGGGCTTGTGGTCTTCCTAGCTTTTTTCCTTGTTCCAAGGCTGCATCAATGCCTTCACGTTGACGTTTTCGAATGCGATCTCTTTCTTCTTGAGCCACCCAAGATAGAATTTGCAAGACAAGATCGGCAATAAAAGTACCCATGCTGTCTTTGTATTGGGTCGTGTCCAGTAACGGCATGTCTAACACAACAATATCAGCTTGAATATTTTTGGTAATATCGTTCCATTCTTCGACAATCTCGTTTTTATTTCTTCCGAAACGGTCGAGAGAATGAATATACAAAACATCGCCTTTACGAAGAATACGTTTGAGTAATTGATAATTTTCTCGTTGAAAATCTTTTCCACTTACTTTATCCATGAAAATATCTCTTTCATTAATCCCGTGTTCTTTCATAGCAGCAATTTGTCTTTCTTCATTTTGATCTTTACTGCTTACTCTTATATAACCCATTCGTCTGTTTTCCATTTACTACTAGCATTCCTTTCCACAAACATCCAGTGTACCTTCTTCATTATACCTCATTTCCGTTCGTAAATGTACGTCAAATTAAATGGACGTTCATAATTATTTTCTTGTTATTTACGAACGTTTATAGCTATCTATTAGATGAAAAAATAAACCGTTCGTAAAGGTATACTTTTACAAACGAACCAAAAAAACCTATTGCAGAAAAGGGCCATTATGTGGAATAACACGTGTTAGAATTGAAGTAAGTATTGATTAAGAAAGAGGGGCTGATTTCAGTGGAATCAGTGAGGACAAGATTTAAAGCTGAGAATGCAATGCAATGGTTTTATGCTGTATTGGCATTGATATGTGCGACAGGTGTATTTTATCTCAGTAAACTATTTCAGGATATGGCGTATTGGGGCGAGGGATTGACATGGTATTGGATAGGAGTTGTTTTTACTTATCTAACCGGATTATTAGGTATCGGCTTCATTATCCTGTCTGTGAAAAGAAGAAACGGTAAGAAAACATTGTTCCCCATCTTACTTAGGACTTTCTCAACTTCGGCACTTGTCATCGGTTTCCTTTGGACTACTTTTGTAATTATAGCTGGAATGTCAGGTATGTAATTAAGCTATGGACGCGATTACTGCATGGCTATATTAATCATGAAAAGGGCAGTAAAAAGGAGGGGAAATTCCATGTCCTTCGGTACGAAACTTTTTTCCGCTGTTTTGTCTCCTTTTG
>NZ_JBHFQG010000073.1:0-3308 GCF_041949975.1 Alteribacillus sp. JSM 102045
TTCATGGCCTCTGTAATCATAAGGTGGTCGCCTTTTTTGACTTTTTCACCTTTTTCCACAAGCTTTTTCACGACGGTTCCCGGCATAGATGCACCAATCTGGTTAGGATTCGTTTTATCTACTTTTGGCCGGTCAGATGCCACTGTTTTTACATTTTGGTCTTTTATTACTACTTCACGCGGCTGGCCGTTTAATTCAAAGTAAACGATACGGTTGCCGTTTTCCTGTGGTTTAGAAATAGAAACCAGCTTCACGATCAATGTTTTCCCTTGCTCAATTTCTATTTCAATTTCTTCTCCTAACCGCAGACCGTAAAAGAACGTTGGGGTATCAAGTACTGATACATCTCCAAATTGCTGGCGGAACCGCTCAAAGTCCATAAATACTTTTGGATAAAGAGCATAAGAAATCATATCATGGCTCGTTACTTGGCGGTCAAGCTTATGATATAAATCTTCTTTAACTTCTTGGAAGTTCACCGGCTCTAATCGTTCTCCAGGACGGTGAGTAATTGCTTCTCTGCCTTTTAGTATGATTTGCTGCAGTTCTTTCGGGAACCCTTGGTAAGGCTGTCCAAGAAAGCCCTGGAAAAACTCCACGACAGAATCCGGGAAGTCAAGGTTTTCTCTTTTTTCATAAATATCATCTTCTGTTAAATCATTTTGTACCATATATAAAGCCATATCACCGACTACTTTGGAGGATGGGGTCACTTTTACTACATCTCCAAACATGTCATTTACACGGCGGTACATCTTTTTCACTTCATTCCAGCGGCCTTTCAATCCAACAGCTTTTGCCTGCTGCTGCAGGTTGCTGTACTGTCCACCCGGCATTTCGTGTTCATACACTTCTGTATGCGGAGCATTCATGCCGCTTTCAAAGCCTTGATAATATTTTCGGGTATACTCCCAGTATTCACTAAGCTGCTCCAGTGCTTTTACATCAATATTCGGCTGACGTTCTGTTCCCTTTAATGCATAGTAAAGACTGTTGGCACTAGGCTGGGAAGTCAGTCCTGCCATAGAGCTTGCCGCCACATCCACAATATCTACGCCAGCTTCCACAGCACGTGCGTAAGTTAAAATACCGTTGCCGCTTGTATCATGCGTATGCAGGTGGATTGGAATATCAATCGTTTCTTTCAACTCGGAAATGAGCTGATAAGCAGCTTCCGGCTTCAGCAAACCTGCCATATCTTTAATGCCCAGAATGTGAGCACCGGCTTCTTCTAATTGCTTTGCCAGGTTTTTATAGTAATTCAAATCATATTTGTCGCGTTTAGGATCAAGAATATCCCCTGTATAGCACATAGATGCTTCAGCAATCTTGCTTTGCTCCCGAACTTCGTTGATAGCGAGCTTCATGCCTTCCACCCAGTTAAGAGAGTCAAAGATTCGGAACACGTCTATGCCGGCAATGGCTGACTTTTTAACAAATTCTTTGATTACATTATCAGGGTAGTTTTTATAGCCGACCGCATTCGATGCACGCAGAAGCATCTGGAAGAGCATATTCGGCATTTTTTCTCTTAATACTAAGAGACGCTCCCAAGGATCTTCGTGTAAAAATCTCATAGACACATCAAACGTAGCCCCGCCCCACATTTCAGAAGAGAAAAGATTTGGAAGCAATCTCGAGGTCGGCTCTGCTATTTTCTTTAAATCATGGGTTCGGAAACGAGTAGCAAGCAGAGACTGATGAGCGTCACGGAAAGTCGTGTCCGTAAGCAATACTTCTTTTTGATTCTTTACCCACTCTGCTAATCCTTCCGGGCCTTTTTCGTCTAAAATCTGCTTCGTTCCGTTAGGATACGGTTCGCTATGTTTAATTTTAGGAACCTCAGGCTTTTCGAATATCGGTTTTTTCTCTTGTTCAAGGCCTGGGTATCCATTAATAGTGGTTTCACCGATAAAAGTAAGCATTTTTGTTCCGCGGTCTTTTCGTTTCGGAAACACAAACAGTTCCGGCGTAGAGTCAATAAAGGATGTATCATACTCCCCTGTTAAAAACTGTTCATGCTGAACGACATTTTCTAAAAACGCAATGTTTGTCTTAATGCCGCGGATCCGGAATTCCCGAAGGTTACGAAGCATTTTAGCTGCAGCACCTTCAAAAGTAAGCGACCATGTAGATACCTTAACAAGCAGCGAGTCATAGTGCGGTGTAATAACAGCACCCTGAAAACCATTGCCGGCGTCAAGGCGTACGCCAAAACCGCCGCTCGAACGATAAGCCATAATTTTTCCTGTATCCGGGAAGAAATTATTAGCTGGATCTTCTGTTGTCACACGAGATTGAATTGCGTAACCGTTTGTTGTGATTTTTTCCTGGCTTGGAATACCGATTTCAGGGCCGTGCAATGATTTACCAGCTGCAATGTACAGCTGTGTTTGCACAATGTCCACCCCGGTTACCATTTCTGTTATTGTATGTTCTACCTGCACGCGCGGGTTTACTTCTATGAAGTAAAATTCTCCGTCAGGGTTGACGAGGAATTCAACGGTTCCAGCGTTTACGTAATTAATGTTCTCCGCCAGCTTTAACGCTGCGTTACAAATGTTTTCACGAAGTTCTTGGCTTAAAGACACACTTGGAGCAATTTCAACTACCTTCTGGTGACGGCGCTGCACAGAGCAGTCTCTGTCATAAAGGTGTACGATGTTGCCTTCTTTGTCCCCAAGCACTTGAACTTCAATATGCTTTGGATTTTCAATGAACTTTTCCACGTACACTTCATCGCTTCCAAAGGAAGATTTCGCTTCGGAGCGTGCACGGTCATATGCTTCCTCTAACGCTTCAGGTCTGCGTACGATCCGCATGCCGCGTCCACCGCCGCCAAGAGCAGCTTTAATGATGAATGGAAATCCATTTTCATCAGCAAATTTTTTCACTTCATGGATGCCGGAAACTGGTCCGTCGCTTCCTGGAATAACAGGAAGTCCGGCTTTAATAGCCGTTTCTCTTGCTCTTACCTTATCCCCGAACATATGAAGATGCTCTGTACCAGGGCCGATGAAGATAATGCCTTCTTCTTTACATCTTTGGGCAAATTCAAGATTTTCTGATAAAAATCCATAGCCCGGGTGAATTGCATCTACGTCATTGCTTTTTGCTGTTTCAATAATGCTTTCAATATCAAGATACGCATCAATTGGTTTTTTTCCTTCGCCAATTAAGTAAGCTTCATCTGCTTTGTACCGGTGAAACGCACTCGAGTCTTCTTTGGAATACACCGCAACGGTTCGAATATGTAATTCGGTGCATGCCCGGAAAATACGGATTGCTATTTCTCCACGGTTTGCTAC
>NZ_JBHFQG010000074.1:0-3301 GCF_041949975.1 Alteribacillus sp. JSM 102045
CATACCAATAGAGCATCCGTGCCTGGGTGCCGGTCGTTTTCCCGACGGTTTTGTATCCCGCCTGCGTGAGAACCCCGGTAACTAATCTAGTTACTGTGGATTTGCCGCGGATTCCGTTGATATTAATGCGAATCGGAACTGCAGCAATGTTCTTGTAGTGCTTGCGGCGTTCCACCACGCCAAAAGTAAGTAATAAAAGAATGAAAAGAGGAATAAGGTACAGCATGTGAGGCTCCTTCCTAATTGACTTTATGACTTTACTGTGAAAATGAGGATGCATATACAAGCAGCTTCCTCTAGGTAAAACACTACTAGAGAAAGATTGCAGAAAAATATACATAGTGTAAAAATGCAACGAAAAAGCGAAATACGTTCTTAAGTATGTTCTTTATAATAAGTTAATCTATAAACTGAAATGATAAGGAAAGCTTTACAGGAAAAATTGAGCAGGTCGTATGATGGGTGAAAGACAAATATGGTATTTGTACTACAACGCAGGGTGGAAATAGAAAGTAAACAATATTTCTTTTGTTAAAGGGAGATTAATAATTTTTATATTTTTTTACAAAAAAGGGCCCGTCCTGTTATAGGACAAGCCCTTTTGTACTAATGCAATATTTTATCGCGACATCCATTTTCCGTTTCTTCTATGATCCGATCCTCCGTATATTTTTTCTTTGTTGTAATCAACAGTAAGACTTTGAACACTTCCAAAATAAAGAGGGGCTTTCGTGTTATCTACAGTGTAACCAGCATCCTCTAACTCTTCTTTTATTTTATTAGTAATTCTTCCTTCTAAATAGATTTTTTTGTTATGCATGTCGCGGTGAGATCGGTTTTCATCAATTGCCTCATGGATAGGCTGTTTAAACAAAAGATGGCGAGTTAATACTTGTGATAAGGTTGGAACAATTCTTCTGCCGCCAGCGCTTCCTATTCCGATTAAAGGGATATCGTTTTTAGCCAGTACCGTTGGGGTAATATAACTAAAAGGCCGCTTCCCTGGTTCATAAGAGTTTGGGGAGTTGGAACTAGAAGAAAAGTTCTCTAGCTGGTTATTTAAGAAAAAACCGTTCGTAAAAAATCCTGAACCAAAAAAGTTGCTTAATGTATTGGTTGCCGAAACCATCATTCCATCTTGATCAACCACGACAAAATGAGTGGTATTCCCGTCTTTTTCCGGTTCAGTATCTACTAATTTTTCATCATTTAGAGCATTTAGAGAAACATCGGATGCTAAATTTTCAGCGTACTCTTTGCTGGTTAATTCATCTACCGACATATCTACATATTTTGGGTCACCAATTGTTTCCAAACGATCTTTATATGCTTCCCGGTTGATTTCGCCATTTGCCTGGATGAATTCCGAAGGATTTTCTTTTAAATTACTTACTTGTAAGTGTTCAGCCATCTGTAATGATTGAATAAGCATGGTGCCTCCTGATGGCGGGGGAGGAGTGTAAACATAGAAACCAGCAAACTCTCCTTTAATAGGTTCTGTTTTTTCCACTTCATAGTCTTCGAGATCTTCCGTTTCGATGCCGTCTACTTTATCCGCTAGTTCCTCTCCAATTTTCCCCTTATAAAAGACATCGGGTCCATTTTCGCTAATATCGGTAATTGTTTCAGCTAATTCTTCTTGCTTCAGCTTTCTTCCTTCTTCAATGGCTTTATTATTAGGGTAAAAAAGCGAAGCTTCTGTTGGAGGAATACGATAATTAGCATTATTTAAGCGAAGGTGAAGCATACTAGAAACCCTTATACCGTTTTTAGCCTGATTAATGGAGGGTTCTAATAAGACTTTCATTGATCGAGTGCCAAAATCATTATGTGCTTTATCCATCCCTGCAACAAAACCCGGAACACCAATTCCAGCTTCAGGTTTATCTTCATTGTCCGGAGCTGTTTCTCTGTAATCATAAAGAACAGGCTTGGTTCCGTCTGCAGGATGAACTAGCATAAGCCCTCCGCCGCCTATTCCAGAAGCGTAGGGCTCTAATACACTCAAGGAATAGGAGATAGCTATTGCTGCATCAACCGCATTTCCGCCTCTTTTTAACACTTCCATTCCAACTTCTGTGGCGTACGGATTATCCGTAGCAACTCCTATCCCAGGGTTCTTACCATCTTTATTAATATCAATTGTCTCTTGTGATTCATAATCAGGGTCAGGATTTATTGGAGTATTCGGGGTAGTTTGGGTGCTAAGTAAAACAGCAGCTATAGATAGTAATATTAGTACAAAAATGCTGTCTTTTTTGGATCCCAATTACTCCACTTCCTTTATTAAATAAATACAATCAGAATAAGTAAGGCAATGATAAAACCAATAATAGTATGAACGGTGGTTTTCGGTTTTTGATGTTTTACGGCTTTTAAATAATGTTCTTTAAACGTCAATTTGTGTGTTGTAGTTGGCATATATACTTTCCCCTCTTTAAGCTAAAAAGATTTGGTAGACCGATAAAACGCCAAATGCTGAGAAGCTCAAAAGCATCGTGCTGGAGACGGTTGGCAGAAAGCCCTGGCGCTGTATGGTGTTGGCAATCAAGCCGGGCACGATCAAACCAATGGCCTGCAAATCAGCCACATTCATTGGAATGATGCCATATATGGCGTCAAATCCGAGCTTTAAAATGATCCCCGTCAACAGCATTGCTGTAAATTTTCGTCTTCCATACAAAATCGTAAAGTGATTGATCCCGTGCATGACGACAAGGTAGGTTGCAAAGCTGACAAACAAAATCGAAATGGCGTACACCGGTTTATCGATGACAAGGGCAATATAGCCGGGAACAACAAGTCCGGCTGGTAAAATCCCTGTTTTTTCGGCGAATAACAGACTAAGCGTGACCCCTGCCACGAGTGCAATCGTAATTTCCTGCAGTCCCACGTTATACTAACTCCTTTTGTGCTTTGATTTTTTGCAGTTCTTCTACTAACGGTTCCGCTGCACCGTGTATGTTGCCGACTCCGTAAAGCACGGTATTGCTCATATAAGGCTCCAGGGCCTGTACAATTTCGCCGGTATCCTGATGTTCCAGGTTCAGCAGTATGTCTGCTGGAATACGGCCGGCGTTGTAGCTGTCTACAATCGGGCTCGTTGTTTCTCCGATGAGCACCAGGGTTTTGCATGGAATGTAAGGAAGCACATCCTCTGCAAATTGTTCCGTCCGGTCGACACGGTCCGCCCGGCAATTCATCACCACCACCGGTTCATCGGTCGGATACCCGAGCATTTTCACCCGTTCCCAAATATTAATCGTGGAAGAAGCGTCATTGGCGGCAAAGCCGTTGACAA
>NZ_JBHFQG010000075.1:0-3247 GCF_041949975.1 Alteribacillus sp. JSM 102045
CCGTGATCATGTAAATAGTAAGCCAAGGGTAACCAGTAATGCCCCGTCGGCTCCATGCCGACAATCATGTCGGTCTTTTGATAATTCTCCTGGTAGGTTTTCGCCCATCGCAGAAAAGCTTCGAATCATTCTCTATTATTTGAGAAGACGATTCGTTTTCCAAACTCAAAGCCGCAATCATCGAAGGTACGAGCCACTTGTTTGTTTTTAGCGATATCCACGCCAATGATAAGCGTCTGAGGGGTGATTTGCGTGAGTTTTTTATTTTGCGTATAATTCATAGCAAGTCCTCCTTGGTTTTCCTAATTAGAGGTCGATGATTTATCATCGGACACTCCGTACTATACCAAGGGGGCTCTTTTTTGTTCAAAACTCACATTTTCCCCTTACAGGAATGCTCCCTTTGACTCTTTTAACGCTTTATTCTTCATCCTATTAATATAAATCATTAATAAGTACAAAAAAATTGCTGTATTTCTGAGGACTGAAATACAGCATTAAAAAAATATTATGATGAAATTTTTTCTAGTGCTCCTTCAAACTGTAACAAATACTTTTTCTTATCTAACCCTCCGCCATAACCTACCATATTTCCATTGCTTCCTATGACACGATGACAAGGAAGGAATATAGGCAGCGGATTTTTATTATTAGCCGAACCAATAGCTCTTACAGCTTTAGGAGTGCCTATAGCAGCTGCAATTTGTTTATAAGAGCGCGTTTCCCCATATGGAATACATTGCAGAGTCTCCCATACTAATCTTTGAAAAGCTGTGCCATACAAGTCAAACGGAAGGTCGAAGGTTTTTCTTTTATGAGAGAAATATTCTTCTAGTTGATGAATTCCTTCTTTTACCATTGTTTCATCCTCTATAAGCTTACCGGGTATGTGTTGTTTACGCACCCTAGCATTCATCATAGGAAATACATCTTTTATTTCTCCAAACTGTAAAGAGCATATCCCATAGTCTGTTGCAGCTATGGTTAATGGGCCAATTGCACTGCTATAATTAGAATAATAAATATACTTTTCTCCTGGCATGAACACCTTTCCTTTCTTTCTCTTTTTTATCATACGAAAGTTTAAGATAGCTAAGGGTGATTGCCACGAACTTAATTTCATTTCTTACAGAATCCAAGATTAATGAGGCGGGGACACGGACTTCTTAGATAAATGTTGATTTAATGCATTTTCTATTTCTTGCACTACCTCCGATGACTTTTCGTTGTTGTATGCATGTTGTAACAGACCAATTGCTGATTCGGTACCAATCTGACCAAGTGACCAAGCTGCTGTGCCACGTATCACAGGCCGAGGATCTTTATTTATTAGACGTCCTAACGTATCAACGGCCTCTTCTGCCTTAAAATGTCCAAGCGCAATAATGGCATTTCTCTGAATAGGTTTTTTTCCACGCCACGAACCTGCAATTCGGCCGTACTTTTGTTTGAATTCTTTATTGCTTAATTCTAGCAAAGGGATCAATTTGGGTTTCACAAGTTCTGGATCAGGTTCAAATTCTGTTTGATGATGAAAATCCATTCCTTTATTTTCTGGACAGACTTGCTGGCAAGTATCACAACCATATAAACGGTTTCCTAATTTTTTTCGATATCTTTCTGGAAGAAAATCTTTGGTCTGTGTTAAATAAGCAATGCATTTGTTGGAGTCTAGCTGACCTCCTTGCACCAAAGCCCCAGTCGGACAAGCGTCAACACATTTATTACACGATCCGCACTGTTCTGTTATAGGAGTATCAGGTGGAAGAGAGATAGTTGTTATCATTTCACCGAGGTATACATAAGAACCATACTCTGGAGTGATAATGGCACAGTTTTTACCGCTCCAGCCAATACCAGCTCTTTCTGCCGCGGCACGATCAGATAACTCCCCTGTATCAACCATAGATTTACACTTGGAACCTGGAACAAGCTCCATCATGTATTCTTCCAATTTTTGCAGCCGATCCTTTAATACCCTATGGTAATCTTCTCCCCAAGATGCTCTGCAAAAAACTCCGCGTCTGCTCCCTTTTGTACTCTTTGGCGGGTTTTTCATCTTAGAAGGGTATGCAAGTGCTATAGAAACTATTGTTTTAGCTTCTGGGAGTAGCTCGACAGGTGTCACTCGTTTATCAATGTCTTGTTCTTCAAAACCTGATTGGTAATCTAATCTTTGTTGTTCAAGAAGGCGGTCTTTTAATGATAAAAAAGGATCAGCCGACGTAAAACCAATCTTATCGATTCCGATATCTTTACTATATGCCACAATCTTATCTTTGAGCTGGGCGCCTGTCATGATCCTCCTCCTTTCTCATTTACTAAAAAGATGTGGTACACTTCACATAAGAAATATATAAAGGAAGTGTTAATATTGCAGCTAGTATTATCAGATTCTTTATTAAACGTATTGCCATCATGCAAAATTGGTACGATTATATATAAAAACATAGTTATTGGTGATTCACCTAAAATGTTAAAAGGCAGACTTGAATTCTTTCAGGAAAAAATTTATACTGATTTGCAGCAGCAATCGGTGCTAGATTACCCTGGGGTTCGAGAGTGGCATGAGACATTTAAAAATGCAGGTATCGATCCAAAACGGTACCATCCTTCAAACGAAGCACTATTTCGAAGAATAGAGAAAGGGAAGTCTCTGCCATTTATTCATTCAGCAGCCGATTTAAATAACTTTTTTTCCCTGCAATATGAAATACCCATAGGTATCTATAACTACGATGCCTTAAGTGATTATATCAAAATTTCAATGGGAAAAGAAGATGATTCGTATGATGGGCTAAATGGCAGAAAAAATAATATGAAAGGTAAGATATGTTCTTTTGACAGTAAAGGGGTATTTGGAAGTCCGATCATTGATTCAATACGAACAAAAACAGATGTGACGACAACTAATGCTGTACAAATATTTTACTTAAAACCTTCAATGAGTGAAACAGAAGCAAAGAAACTTTTAGAAGCGGCTTCTCAAATGTTTACCCAGCTTCACAGTGGAGAGGCATTGATATATCTTGTAAATAACTATTATCAAGAATGGACCATACAATAAAACTGCCTAAAAAGCATAAAGAGAGGCTGTATCAAAAGGTTATGAAAAAATGACTTTTGACAGCCCCTTTTTCCTATTTAACATACAAAAAAATCGCCTCTTTCGGTATAATGAAGTCACCACAACCCATTAACGAAAGAAGGCGATTTTTTTATGAGTAACCAAAAGGTCACTTTCCAA